>CAJWLY010000013.1 GCA_913043155.1 uncultured Nitrospinaceae bacterium
CTGCTAACGGCAAAGTTAACTTGTAAAGTGTTTCATAGTCTTCTCTATCAAAAGCGTCTAAAGCATCTTTAAAATCATCGGCAAATGCAACAGAAGAACTGCTAAAGAGAAACAGAAAACAGAGCAAGAGTACAGGTGTGAGTGGTTTGGTATTCATACAGTAAGGATACCGTATTTTGAACGATCTCCGCAAGACAGCAAGGAGGCACTCAAATAGTTTCAACTTGATGCAAAACACAGCGGACGTCCACACCACGTTCCTGGTGGTGAGATCGTCTACACTGAGTGGAGCACGAGGCCCTCTGTAAGTTTTTGAAAGTTTGTGCGACACTATGTTCAGTTCGTTCCTTCGGTAAGATTTAAGGACGTTTAATATCACCCTCACTTCAATAAAAATGGGGGTCTTTGCTCTTTCCCGACGGGGAGAGGGAACCCCAAAGAATAATGGCAAGGTACGATTACAACATCGTGGTAATTGGCGCGGGATCGGCAGGGCTGGTGTCAGCTTATATCGCGTCCGCCGTCAAAGCAAAGGTCGCGCTCATCGAAAAGCACCGGATGGGCGGGGACTGCCTGAATACTGGGTGCGTACCGAGTAAGGCGCTCGTTCGCACCACCAAAATTCTTTCCTATATCAAGCGGCACCAGGAGTTCGGATTGAAGTCAGCTTCGGCTGAATTCGATTTTGCTGAGGTAATGGAACGTGTGCAATCGGTCATTAAAAAGATCGCGCCGCACGACAGCATCGAGCGCTACACCTCTCTCGGCGTAGATTGTTTCACCGGCGCGGCGCGGATCCTTTCCCCACACGAGGTTGAGGTAAACGGTAAAACGCTCTCGACGAGAAACATCATCATTGCTACAGGAGCGCGCCCGACCATTCCTCCTATTCCTGGACTGGATCAGGTCGATTACCTGACAACTGACAACATCTGGGATCTGCGCGAATTGCCGAAGCGGCTGGTGGTCGCCGGCGGTGGACCAATTGGATGCGAACTGACGCAATGCTTCGCCCGACTGGGAAGCCAAGTGACACAGGTGGAGATGATGCCGGACATCCTTATCCGAGAAGACAGCGAAATCTCACGTACCATCCGCAAACGATTCGTCGCCGAAGGTATCGACGTGCGCGTCAATACAAAGTGTAAGGAAATCATCAACGACGGTGGCAAGCAGATCATGATCTGTGAAAAAGATGGGGCCGAGGAACGGATCGAGTTTGATAAGGCACTCATCGCTGTCGGGCGTACCGCCAACGCAAGTGGATTCGGGCTGGAGGAGATTGGTGTTAGGTCGAACCCACGTGGCACGGTTGAAGTGGATGAATATCTGCGAACGACAACGCACAAGAATATTTACGCCTGCGGTGATGTAGCGGGGCCTTACCAGTTTACGCACACGGCGGCGCACCAAGCATGGTATTGCGCCGTAAACGCGTTGTCCAGCCCGTTTAAAAAATTCCGGGCTGATTACCGGGTCATTCCCTGGTGCACGTTCACGGATCCGGAAGTTGCGCGGGTGGGGATCAACGAAAAGGAGGCAAAGGAGCGGGGTATCTCCTACAAGGTGACGCGTTACGATATCGGCGATCTCGACCGCGCCATCGCCGATGGCGAGGACCACGGAATGGTGAAGGTGCTGACGGAACCAAGGAAGGACCGGATATTAGGAGTCACGATCATGGGTTACCACGCGGGGGACCTTATTGTAGAGTACGTTGCCGCGATGAAGCACGGGTTCGGGCTCAACAAGATCCTCAACACCATCCACATCTACCCCACTATGGTCGAGGCGAATAAGTTCGCCGCCGGGGTCTGGAAGAAAGATCACGCGCCGCAGGGTCTTCTAAACCTGGCGCAAAAATTCCATTCATGGAGAAGAAAATAAGGGGCCATTCAACTAAGCCCAGCACGACATTTTGCCTCCTTCATCTCCCGGTGGCGGTGTCAGGGATGGAGCTTAGCGTGACACTCTTCGCAATTTTTTGGCTTTGCACGCAAACCATCATTGTGGATCCGGTTATTGTTTTTTGGTCTGCGTTTCCCGGATTGCTTATATATCTATGTAGAGTCCGTCTTCACGGACAGTGACCTTGTAGGTGGACATAACAGAGGTGTGATCAAACTTGCATACTCCACGCTTGATGTTCCACAGGCATTCCTGACCACTACAAATGGCGAACATACCTCGAAGGTCGGGCACCCGCCCGAGACTACCACCACAAATCGTGCAAAGATCGGTGATGGCATAATATTTTCCTTCCACCTGGAACAGGGCAAGTTCGTACTTGATGGTAGTGTAAGGATGTTCGAAAGGAATCCTCTTTCCACTTCCTTCGATTGGAGCGTCTTCAATTTCTAAAATTTTGACTTGGGACATGAGAGGAATTTATTCTTTGGGCAGATAGGGTCCATACCGGTCACGATAATATTTTTCAAGCTCGTACCGGAAGCATCCTTTCAGATGCGGCATCTGTTCGCCCGCATCATGGTCAAACTCAACATATTCTTCAGATTTCTGCTGAACATCTTCGGGACGTTCAATATTGGGATCGAGGTAGGCATCTCCCAGCGGAGACCCACCGACAATGAGACCCTGACCCTTCTTGATCCATCGGCCAAGCATGATGCGTTCCTCATCTGTATTCTGTTCGATCGACATGACAAAGCCCCACTCAAAATATTCGAATGTAGATGGCTGGGGCGTTGCCCCTTGCCGCGCATGGAGCAATAAGGTAGCATAAGCTTTATTCCATTTTCAATTTAGATGGCTCATTCCGCTGTCATTTTTTTCAAGGAACAAGCAGAAAACGTTATGTCGACAAAAACTGATTCTACCAAAAAAGCTGAAGACTGGTTTCAGGAGGGCCTGGCTGCCGGGCAAACGGGCGATCCGCGAACCTGCCTGGAGTCTTACAAGAAAGCCATTGAGATCGATCCAGACCATTTCCTGGCTCATTTCAACCTGGCTATCCGTTATGGGAAAATCACCATGAACATCGAGGCGGCCCGCCACTTCCGGGAGGCCCTGCGCCTGAAACCCGAATCGCCTATGGTTCATTACAGCCTGGCCGTAGTATGCAACCTGATTGGGGAAACGGACAACGCATTCCATCACTACAGGGAAGCAATCCGCATCAACCCCGATTTCGGCAAAGCACACAGTAACCTGGCGATGCTTTATTACTCGATCAAGCGAGGGAAGGAAGCCATCCATCACCTGTTGAAAGCAGTCGAGATGTTCGGGAAAACCGGGGACGAATTCATGGCTGAGAACGCCCAAAGTATTCTCAAGGACTGTTATAAGGAATTCAACCTCACGGAAAACGACTGTCGGACACTTTGACAGGGACTTCTGCCACTGGAAGGAATCTATGGATTTCGACGTAGTCGTTATCGGTGGCGGTTCAGCAGGATACGCCGCGGCAAGCGCGGCGCAATCGGCCGGAACTCGCGTCGGCATCGCCGACAAAGGTCCGCTGGGAGGACTTTGTATCCTGCGTGGATGCATGCCGACAAAGACGATCCTGCGTTCATCTAATGTCCTCGCACTCATGCACCGTGCAAAAGAGTTCGGACTGCATGTGGAGAATCCGCGAGCCAACCTTGCCGCAATCAACGACCGCAAAAATCGCCTGATCGACGAATTCACCCACTACCGGGTCGAACAGCTCAAAGATCCTCGATTCACGCTCATTGAGGGGTTCGCTTCATTCACCTCACCCCACGAGCTAAATGTAGGCAACCGCACAATTACCGCAAAAAACTTCATCATTGCTACCGGATCGACCATCGCTGATTTTCCCTTGCCTGGGCTGGATACATCCGGATTTGTCACCAGCGATGATGTACTTGAAATGCGCGACATACCTCGGTCGATGATCGTGTTGGGGGCCGGCCCCATCGCCGTGGAACTGGCGCAGTTTTTCTGCAGAATAGGGACAAAAACGACACTCATCCAGCGAAGCGAACATATCCTGTCAAAAGGGGATAAGGACCTAGCACGCCCGGTAGAGGCTAGATTTCGCGAGGAAGGAGTCGAAGTTTTCACCGGAACAAAGTTACTGCGGGTCAAAAGATCGGGGGACCACCGCACCGTTTATTTTTTCCACGAAGGAGAGGAAAAATCTGCTACTGCAGAAATTCTCCTGCAGGCACTGGGACGCAAACCGAATATAGACGGACTCAATCTCAACGCCGCTCGAGTTACAATCGAAAAAGAACGCATCGCTGTTAACGAAGAAATGCGAACGAACGTGCCTCATATTTATGCAGTGGGAGACGTGAACGGGCTCCACGAAATCGTTCACATCGCTATCGAGCAGGGTGAAATCGCAGGACACAATGCCAGTCAGGCAGGCGTACCACCGCGTAAGTTCGACGAGCGGTTAAAAACTAGCGTCACCTTTACCGATCCAACGGTGGCGAGTGTTGGTTTGTCCGAAAAGGAGTGTAAAGCACGGAATATCTCCTACCTCACCGCGTCATACCCTTTTGATGATCACGGCAAGTCAATATGCCTCGGCGAGACACACGGACACGCGAAACTTTTATGCACACCCGGGAGCGGAAAAATTATTGGGGCGCATATTGTCGGACCCGAAGCAGGCGAGTTAATCCATCAGCTCATAACGCTGATGCACTACAAAGGAACTGTAGACGACCTGTTGAAGATTCCCCATTACCACCCCACCCTGTCTGAAATTCTTACCTACCCGGCCGGAGAACTTTCGGGCTTGATAAAAATCAAATAATCAATATCACCATCCCGCTTTAGGCACCATTTGGTCCCTAACCGACAAGTAAAAAAAAGAACCCACTCTATGGGCCTTGAATACAGGGCGGAAAGTCACTGGGCACCAATGATTCCAGAACAATTCTTTCCATATTCTAGAAACACCGAGGATGCGACAGCGAAGGTTCCCTTCAGATTCCCTCAAGCTTTTCGGTGAGGCGATCGATGGCTTCAACCGTGTTCATTTCGGTCGCGCATAATAATAGGCTGTCGGCGAGTTCGGGATAGTGTCCGCCCAAGGGGAGTCCAGCCAGAATCTTATGCTCAAGTAGAGAGTCGCGAACTTCCGTGGCGGGTTTGGGACATTTGAGTACAAACTCGTTGAAGGTGTCGGCATTAAATCGAATCTCAAATCCACCCACCTTGGATAATTTGTTTTTCAAATAGTCTGCTTTCCTCAGGTTCAATACCGCAAGCTCGCGCAGCCCCTGTTTTCCCATGACTGCGAGATAAACCGTCGCCGCCAGCGCGCATAACCCTTGGTTAGTGCAGATGTTTGAGGTGGCGCGCTCGCGCCGGATGTGTTGTTCGCGCGTGGAGAGGGTGAGGACGAACGCGCGGCGTCCGTCGCGGTCGGTCGTCTCGCCTGTAACACGGCCGGGCACCTGCCGGACATATTGCTCCCGCGTCGCAAAAAACCCGACATAAGGTCCACCAAAAGACACAGGAAGCCCAAACGACTGTGCCTCGCCGACGACGATGTCTGCTCCACGCTCACCCGGCGGTTTCAGGATGCCGAGCGACAAGGGTTCTGTCACGGCGACGATGAGCAAGGCATCGCGTTCTGCCAACTCTTTTCCCAACGCCTCGTATTCTTCCACAATGCCGAAAAAGTTCGGGGTCTGCAACACCACCGCCGAGGTTTTGTCGCTCAGGTTAGAGCGGATGAACTCGAGATCGGTTTTGCCTCTCGAATCATAAGGAACATCAATCAATTGGTGGTCAGTGCCGCGCAGGTAAGTCGTCACGGTTTGGCGGTATTCGGGGTGCACGGCTCGAGCGATAAGGAATTCGTTTTTCCCATTGATGCGGTGGGCCATGAGCACCGCCTCGGCAAGGGCCGATGCGCCGTCGTACATGGAGGCGTTGGCAATGTCCATGCCGGTGAGCATGACGATCATGGTTTGAAATTCGAAAATCGCCTGCAGGGTGCCCTGACTCACCTCGGGCTGGTAGGGAGTATAACTAGTGGAGAACTCACCTCGCAGGACCAAGTTCCCGATGAGAGCTGGACTGTAATGCCTATAGGCCCCCGCACCAAGGAAAGTAGACATCTCATCCGGATCCGGATTTCGCTTCTGCGTATGTTTGAACGTGGAAACCAGTTCAGTCTCGGAAAGAGCGGTCGGCAGGTCTAGTACTTTATCTCTCAATCTTAAGGTGTCGGGAATACTTGCAAACAGTTCATCGATATTCCGCAGGCCTATCTTTTTCAGCATCTCACGGATATCCTGCTCGGTATGGGGAATAAACCGCATCTATAGAAAAGCTCCTTATGCAAGGAAGAGAAGGGCCTGATCACCCCGCAGCTATCTTGTTGCGTTGTTAGTGTTTTACCCTAACCGCCCTGCCTGCCGACCTGTCCACCGACGCCCAAAAAGTACCGGGGGGGGGCCTCAGCGCAGGCGGGTAAACGCCGCACTATGCCATGCTAACTTGACAATGAAAAGCAATAATACTATAGAATTTTAAATCGTGCCTACCTCCATGCTTGAGAAAGAAGATACAGGACTGGTAGTCGTTGATTTACAGGATAAGCTGATGCCTGTGATTGAGCGAAGGGAAGAGATTGCCAAAAATGTCATTATGCTCGTACACCTTGCAAGACTCTTCAACCTCCCCGTCCTGCTGACAGAACAGCACTCCAAGTGGCTTGGATCTACACTGCAGGAGATCAGGGAGGTTCTCCCTGAATACAGTCCCGTTGAGAAGATTGATTTTAACTGCTGTGCCGTAGACCTCTTCAACCGCAACCTTGAGAGGATGGGATTGAAGAATATCATACTGGCCGGTGTAGAATCCCATATCTGTATCATGCAGACCTGCATCGGGCTGTTAGCGAAGGGGTATCAGATACATATACCGCAGGATGCTGTGGGTTCAAGAAAAGAGGAGAATCGTCAGGTCGGCCTGGAACTGATGAGAGGGGTGGGTGCTGTAATCACTTCCACCGAAACCGTGATCTACCAGATTTTAAAGAGGGGCAATACGAAGGAGTTCAGGGAAATGCTGAAGCTTGTCAAGTAATCATACCTCCACCTACTTTTTTCTCATGCCACCTGAAACTGATCATAAGCTAAATTAAGAAGGGGAACAACGCTATGAACTACGAGCCAATTATAAAGGGTAACGTTAAAGAATTTTCCGTAAAACCGAATCTCCTGAACTATGAAGAGGCTAGGGAGAGTTTCAGTTGGGATGATATCTACAAAGAACTCGATGGGTTGGAAGGCGGTGGGCTGAATATTGCGTATGAAGCCATTGACAGACATGCAAAGACATCTCTGCGAGAGAAGATGGCTCTTTACTGGGAGGGGAAAGACGGCAATAGCAAACAGTACACTTTCCACGACCTCTACACACTGACAAACCGCTTTGCAAACGCCCTGCAGTCGCTCGGAATAAAAAAGGGGGACAGGGTTTTTACCTATATGGACAGGACCCCGGAAATATTTGTAGCAATTCTTGGAACCCTGAAGGCAGGCGCAGTTGTGGGGCCCCTCTTTTCAGCATTTGGACCTGATGCCGTAAAAGACAGGTTGCAGGACAGCGGAGCCCGGATCTTGATAACTACGCCGGGACTCGTGGCCACGGTTCATGAGATAGCCGGTGAGCTACCAGCTCTCGAAAAAATAATAATCGTCAATAGGAGGAAGACTCCCTATGAGCTGAATGAGAATGAGGTTAGCTATGAAAGAATTATGGAGTCGGCTTCGGAAGAGTTCGAGATAGTGAAGACAGAGAAGGAAGACAAGGCCATAATGCACTATACATCAGGAACCACCGGAAAACCTAAGGGTGCCGTCCACGTACACCAAGCCGTAATGGGCCATTATGCAACTGCAAAATATGTTCTTGACCTGCACCCTGACGACATTTACTTCTGCACAGCTGATCCCGGGTGGGTTACGGGAACGTCATACGGTATCTTCGGCCCGTGGTCAAACGGCATATCCCAAGTTGTATATGAAGGCGGGTTCAGCGCCAGCCACTGGTACGGTGTAATAGAAAAATACCAGGTAACTGTCTGGTATACAGCGCCAACGGCCATAAGAATGCTGATGAAGGCAGGCGAGAAGGTTATCGGCAAATATAATCTGAAAAGTCTTCGATATATGTGCAGTGTAGGAGAGCCGTTAAATCCTGAAGCAGTGGTATGGAGTGTGGAAGCCTTTGGACTTCCTTTCCATGATAACTGGTGGCAGACAGAGACGGGATGCATACAGATTGCCAACTATCCCCTCCAAGATATAAGGCCAGGCTCTATGGGCAAACCTTTCCCGGGCGTAACGGCAGCAATCCTTGATGAAGACTGTAAGCACGAGCTCCCACCCGGAGAAGAGGGAAACCTGGCATTGAAGTCCGGCTGGCCGTCAATGTTCAGAATATATTGGAACAAGAAGGAGCTTTATGACTCCAAGTTCATAAATGGCTGGTACATTACCGGCGATCGGGCCAGAAAGGATGAGGACGGCTATTTCTGGTTTGTCGGAAGGGCCGATGACGTTATTAATACAGCCGGTCACCTAGTCGGCCCCTTTGAAGTTGAAAGCGCCCTCATTGAACACCCGGCAGTTGCAGAAGCAGGTGTAATAGGCATCCCGGACAAACTGGCCATGGAGGTTATTAAGGCATTTATCTCCCTTAAAGACGGTTATGAAATATCCGATGAGTTAATAATGGAGATCAAAAGATTTGCAAGGAAGAAACTCCATGCAGTAGCCTGTCCTAAAGAAATTGAGATACTTGATTCGCTCCCAAAAACCAGGAGCGGCAAGATCATGCGGAGGCTGCTGAAGGCAAGGGAACTGGGTCTGTCGGAAGGTGACACCTCCACACTGGAGGATTAGCCCAGAATGACAGAAAAGTCCTTCAGGGGTGGGTATGGCAAGAGAGAGGAGTGCTCCTGATGTAGTGAATCACCCCTGCTGCTGACACAGTTCGGTATATTTTTCGGAGTTCATGAGGCCATCTTCGGGACTTGAATCTGTTACTTCAATCTCGATCATCCATCCCTTGCCGTAGGGGTCGCTATTGACCAAGTCAGGCTGTGTTTCCAGATCTTTGTTAACGGCAACAACCCTGCCGCTCAAAGGGGCATAAACATCGGAAACAGTTTTGACAGATTCCACCACGCCGAAGGTGTTTTCCTTGACCAGCTCCGTCCCCTCGGTGGGAAGTTCAACGAACACAACATCACCCAACTGCTTTTGCGCAAAATCGCTAACGCCGACGACAGCTCGGTTGCCCTTCAACCGTATCCATTCGTGCTCCATCGTATAAAGAAGATCTTTCTGGATCTCCATGTTCTTCCTCCCTTAATCAGTAAAAATAGTTTTCGTTTTTGCGCTTATTTTTTGACATGGCTGGGAACAAAAGGCAGCTTGACCACCTCGGCGGGGATGAGCTGGTTCCTGATTTCCACCTCCAAACGAGCGCCTGTTATAGAGTGTTCACTGGGTACATAACACAATCCGATCCCGATATTCAAGGACGGGGAAAAGGTGCCACTGGTGACTTCGCCCACGGGTTTTCCATCGGCCAAGACCCGGTAATGTTCCCTGGGAACACCGCGAGTAAGAAGCCGAAGTCCGACTAATTTCCGGAGTAGGCCCTCTTCCTTTTGTTTTAGTAAAGGTCCACTCCCGATGAATTTCCCCTTCTTGAATTTAACCACCCAACCCAAGTCTGCCTCCAAGGGAGAAGACTCGGCGTCGATCTCTTGACCATACAGGGCATACCCCATTTCTAACCGCAGGGTGTCCCGGGCACCGAGCCCGATCGGCTGGATACCGCAGGGTTCCCCCTGCCGAATGAGGGCACAGAAAACTTGTCTGACATCGCCTTGCGGTAAATATAATTCAAATCCGTCCTCCCCCGTATACCCCGTACGCGAGACGATGCCTTCGACGTTATGGACTTTACCCCTCTTAAAGTGATAATAGGGCAGGTCATGTAGCGAGATATCGAACAACGGTTGCAAAACTTCTTCCGCCCGTGGACCCTGCAGGGCCAATTGCGCCGTTGCGGCGCTGGTGTTTTTCGTCGTCACATCAAAGGAAGTGGCATTTTTTTTAATCCATGCATAATCCTTATCCGTATTGGACGCATTCACGCAAAGAAAATAATGATCCTCAGAAAACCGGTGAATCAGCAGATCGTCTACCACCCCGCCACCCTCGTAACACATGAGAGTGTAGAGAATCGATCCGTCGGTCATCTTTTCAATATCGTTAGAGAGAAGGTATTGCAAAAACCGCTGGGCATCTTTGCCCTTAATGTCAATTTCTCCCATGTGACTGACATCAAACAGCCCGACTTTTTCACGCACGCACAAATGCTCGGTCACCACGCCAGCATACTGGATGGGCATATTCCATCCGGCAAAGGGAACCAGTCTAGCGCCCAGTTTCCTGTGAACATCGGTCAGGGGAGTCGTCCTTAAAGTTTGCGGGAGTTCTTCGGACATACGGGTAGAAGCCAGTATTTTAAAATCGATGGCAAAGAACGTCTATACCACCCTTTTATGAAACGGCGCAAGAAGGAAAAAGCATTTAAACTTCAAAATCCAAGAGCTGCAATTCCAGTCTTACCCATTAAATCTCAAACCTCCCCCCCCACCCCACAGCGTAAAAATCAGTTTACAACTTTTCCATCTGGAGATAGCTTATGACATCAAAACGTTATATAATCAGTCAAAAAATCACTTAAATGTTTAGCGTTGATCAAAATGAATGACTCTTCTCCATGCCTACACCCAAAATTTGATGCGATCCTGGTTGCCGGGGAAGGCGAATCCAGCTATAAGGTATACCACGAGCACAAAGCCTTTCTCGAAATCGAGGGAAAATGCGTTATCAATTACGTCATCGAAGCGCTGCAACGGGTAGACTCCATCAAGGATATCTATATCGTTGGTTTAAAAGATAAACTGGAGAGGACACTCAGGGACGCGGCTGTCGATTCGCATTACCCCAAGACAATCCATCTGGTGGACCAGCGGGCTAACCTTTATGAAAATATTTTTCACACATTTTTAAAAACAATTCCCGGAGGCGAAAACACCTCCGTCACTGAGTTGGAAGTCTCACGGTACCGGGACAAGGCAGTTTTAATCGTTCCCTGCGATTCTCCATTGCTCACGCCTCACGAAGTGGAGCACTTCATCCATAATTGCGACATGACCCGTTATGACCATGTTCTTGGCCTGACCCCAGAAGAAATTCTAAAAAACTTTTATCCACAAGGTGACCGACCAGGAATCAAAATGGCGTATCTACATCTCAAGGAAAAAAGTTACCGGATCAACAACCTGCACCTGGTGAAACCATTACGGATTACCAACCGTGAATATATTCAAAAGATGTACCAGTATCGTTACCAGAGAAACTTTAAGAATTTTATTTTTTTTGGACTAAGCCTGTACGGCAAGACTGTTGTCGAACATTATCGTTATTACATCGGACTGCAATTATGCCTCCTCTTTTCTAGGCTAGGGTGGAAAATTCCTGTGAGGCATTTCCGCAAATGGACCCCCAAGCGCGATTTGGAGCAATGCATTTCGACCCTCCTGAAAACACGGTTCATGGGGCTGGAAGTCCCTTATCCGGGAGCAGCTCTGGACATCGATCGTGACTCGGATTATGAAGCCATCAAAACCCGCTTCGATGAATGGCGGGCCGATCTCATTCAGTTGGAACATCTCCTTCCTCATGCTAGCGAACACCTTGTGACAGGATAAACCAACCGCCTCACCAACAACCGAAGACAACCTAATTAATTTTATGAACCAGCGCCGAATCCGCAACTTCTCCATCATCGCTCACATTGATCATGGCAAATCCACTCTGGCCGACAAGCTGATTCTTGCTACAGGCGGGCTCCAGAAAAGGGAGATGAAAGATCAGGTTCTCGACAGTATGGACCTGGAACGCGAACGCGGCATCACCATCAAGGCGCAGACCGTACGTTTGCAATACCAGAACGACAAGGGAGAAAAATACACTTTCAACATGATCGACACCCCGGGCCACGTGGACTTCACCTACGAAGTCTCCCGCAGTTTAGCTGCCTGCGAAGGAGTCCTACTCGTGGTAGACGCCACCCAAGGCATCCAAGCGCAGACTATTGCCAATGTCAACCTGGCGGCAAAAAATAACTTAGCCATTATCCCCGTCATCAACAAAATTGACCTACCTAGTGCTAACGCTGATTCCGTAAAAGAACAATTGGAGGACATCCTTCAAATTGAATCGGACAACGCCGTATTGACTAGCGCCAAGGAAGGGATCGGAATCCACGAGGTGATGGAGGCCGTAGTTAAACACATCCCTCACCCCATCGGGGATACAGAAAAACCTTTTAAGGGCCTGCTGTTCGATTCCTGGTACGACTCCTATCGGGGAGTAGTTGTATTGATCCGGGTCGTGGAGGGCAGTGTGCAGGTAGGAACACGCATTCACTTCATGGCTAACAGCACCGAATTTGTCGTTGAGGAACTAGGGGCATTTACCCCAGCTCCCGTGCGCATCCAATCCCTGCAGGCAGGAGAAGTCGGTTACCTGATCGCCGGAATTAAGCAACTTGATCAGACCAAAATAGGCGATACCATAACAGACGCAAGCCGACCGACCGAGATCCCGCTGCCCGGATACAAAGAAGCCAAACCCATGGTCTTCAGCGGGATGTATCCCATCACTGGGGACCAGTATGAGCTATTACGCGACGCATTGAAGAAACTGAAATTGAACGACGCCTCCTTTACCTACGAACCCGAAACCTCACAGGCTTTAGGCTTCGGTTTCCGTTGTGGTTTTCTGGGGCTTCTTCACATGGAGATTATTCGCGAGCGCCTGGAAAGGGAGTACAGTGTCGATCTACTCACTACCGCACCCACTGTAATTTACCAGATTCACTCAGTAGACGAATCAACCGTTCTTCTGGATAACCCGTCAAAGCTTAAGGAAATTCGCAATATTGATCATATGGAAGAGCCGTATGTGCTCGGAACCATCATTGTTCCGGAAGAATTCATCGGCACAATCATGGTTCTGGCTCGAGAGCGGCGCGGGGTTCAGACAAAAATGGAGTACTTGAATCCAAAAACCGTATTGTTACAATACGAGCTACCCTTTGGCGAAATCGTCTTGGATTTTTATGACCAACTGAAATCCTCTACCAAAGGGTATGCCTCGTTCGATTACGAGTTTTTAGATTTCAGAACATCCAACCTGGCCAAACTTGATATCCTTTTAAACGGAGAATTGGTCGACGCACTGTCGGTGATTGTTCACAAGGACAAGGCCTATTACCAAGGGCGGGAGTTGGCCAAAAAACTGAAAGAAAAAATCCCACGGCAAATGTTTGAGGTGGTGATTCAGGCAGCCATTGGCAGTAAGGTCATTGCCCGTGAATCCATAAAAGCGCTAAGAAAAAACGTTCTAGCCAAATGTTATGGCGGCGACATCACCCGCAAACGCAAACTACTGGAAAAGCAAAAAGCCGGCAAAAAGAAAATGAAGCTAGTAGGTAAGGTGGAAATCCCCCAGGAGGCCTTTTTAGCCGTATTGAGAACCGATGGAAAATAATCCAACTGACGCTATAAACAAACCAAATACTAAGAAAAAAACCAAGAGTGTATTCCGAGAATATGCCGAGGCGATTTTCATTGCCTTGCTATTAGCATTATTCATCCGCACTTTCATTCTTCAGGCATTCAAAATTCCCTCCGGGTCAATGGAGAAAACTCTTTTAATCGGCGACCATATTCTGGTTTCTAAATTTGCTTACGGCACCCACATTCCCAATGAAATACCATTCTTAAACATCAAACTTTTTGATGACATCATTTTATCCCAAGAGGTCCCAAAACGAGGTGAGATCATCGTTTTCAAATACCCAAAAAATGAAAGCCGTGATTTCATCAAACGTGTGGTCGGGATACCCGGAGATATTCTTGAGGTCCGGCGACAAAAAGTTTATATAAACAACCAGCTTTATGAAGAAGAACACGTCTGGCACACCGAAACGCCACAGAATGATCGATTCGTCCCACGCGACGATTTCGGACCCGTTATCGTTCCCCCGAAACATCTGTTCATGATGGGCGATAACCGCGAGAACAGTCAGGACAGCCGGTTCTGGGGATTTCTCAACATCAATAAGGTCAAAGGCAAAGCACTTATGATTTACTGGTCTTGGAATGCTATAGACAACTGGGTCCGTTTCGACCGATTCGGGAAAGTACTTCATTAATTCAGGACCTATCTCTCCCATGGCCTCTTCCTCCTCACCCCTAGCTGCAACACTCAAATCGATCAGGGAAAACACGCGAGGAATCATTTTTGATTTCGATGGGCTTCTCGCCGATTCAGAACCGTTTCATTACCGTGCCTATAATGAAGTTTTTAAGCGGTATGGTCACAGCCTGAATCAAGAGGAATATTGGATAGAATGGACTTCAAAAGGTAAAGGCATTGCGGGAGAAATTGAACGGCATAACCTGAGCCTTAACGTCGATCCCATCGAGTTGCGCCGGCAAAAATTCGAGGTGTATTCCCGATTTTGCCAGAACGGCGACATCCGATTGTTTCCCGAAGCGGTGCAGGCGGTGGAGCTTCTTAAAAATGACCATCAGATCGCCATCGCTTCTGGGTCCTGGGGACATGACATCCGGGCTATCCTGGAACACGCAAAAGCCAGTTATCTGTTCTCCACCATTTTAGGCAAGGAATCAGCTCCGAGAGAAAAACCCCACCCAGACATATTTCTCAATGCAGCCAAGACCATGAAATGTTCCGCGTTAGAATGCCTGGTAATTGAAGACGCCCTGAAAGGCCTGAACGCGGCCAAAAGCGCTGGAATGTCGTGTCTTATCATTAAAAATGAACTCAACCAGAATATTGATTTCCATGGAGCCGACCTGATTTTCCCTAGCCTATCCGATTTTGTCACTCTTCTTAAAGGATGACCCCCTTACCTTCAAGCGTCATGGCGATTGATCTGTGCCCGCGCCCCAAATTAGTGGCACCTGAAAGAAAAAAAATTCCACCCCCTTCCGGAGATGGAATTTTATTTTAAAATACTAGCAACCTCCCCCCTTAGAAAACCCGGAAGGTCACCTAAAAGGCATCCGCTTCCCGCTTTTTTTACAGGTTTCCTCGATTCCTATCTTTCCTCAGTTTCCGCCTCCGCATTTCCCACACATTTTCTCTAATTGGGCATCAGACAGGCCGCCGGAACTACCTGAAGGGGCGGGACCGGACGCAGGCGCCGTAGCACACCCAATAAAAGCAACCATCATCACTAAAGCAAGCAGTCTTAGAACAATTCTCATCCCAACTCCCTCCCCGTGGAAAAGTTCGCAAAAAACATCTCTCTCTTAACTACGAGCAGCCCTTGAAAACCAAAGCCACCGTTGACAGGATTGTAAACCAAAAACAATTTAAAATCACCACTCAAATCCACTAATTTTTCAGCCTTTACTGAAAAGTAGTTGAAAACAGATCGTTTTTACAATGTGCCCACCTGTTCCCCTTCAAATCGTGAGACTCACCCGATACTTTTGATCGACAAGAATCACCATCAAAGTTGTGGTGGCCCCTGGTAAACAAGTCCAATTGATACGTCAAGATTCGTGATCGATTTTAGTTTATAATGAGAGCGCAAATTTTGCAAAAGCGCCAACTCTAAAAATTAGTTTTTGCCATTGCAGAGCCCATTGCCCTCCAGAGACAAAAAAACCTTGACCTGCCGACCCCGCATCCGCGTAATGGCCGATGACCAAATCGCTCTCGGACCCGGTAAGGTTGACCTACTCGAAGCTATCAACCATACGGGATCGATTTCGCGTGCAGCCATGGGACTGGGCCTAAGCTACCGCCGGGCGTGGACTCTCGTCGACACGATGAATCGGTGTTTCAAATCCGCTCTGGTAGAAGGGTCCGCCGGCGGCAAACAGGGGGGCGGAGCACACCTGACTCCACTCGGAAAACAAATAGCAGAACTTTATCGGGCAATGGAGATCAGGACGGATACAGCCATACAAAAGGAATGGAAAATTATTAAGCGTTCCTTGAAGCCACCCGAATAGTTCTGAAGCAGGAACCCGCCTACCCCAATCAATCAGACTTCTCCGCTACGATTTCCAGACCTACAAATTTAAGAGAAAGATTGTCTCCCGGATGCTGACTGTACGCATCGGTTTTGTCATGATATTCCCTGCTCTCGCAATGCGTGACTCTGAATCCGGCCGCCTCAACATCACCCGCAAGGGTAACCGCAAAATCATCTTCAATTTCGACCAGCGTCTCCTCGTAACCAGCAGTTAATTTATCACCAAACTCCGGCCGCCGGGACTGTTCAAGAATTTGATGTTCCAGATCCGTGTCCAGAATTTCCAACATGCCACGCGGTTCTAGAGAATCAAAAACCCATTGCAAAAACTGCTTTCGATCCGACCGCCTTAAATGGTGAAGGAACTTGTTCGACGTGATGAGACCAAATTTCATACCCTGGGGCGGCCTTGAAGGAAAATCGGCATCCAAAACGGTCACGTTGCTTTTACCCGTAAGCCCGAGATAATGAGATAAACCGTTCACAATAAACGGTTCACTATCCGTTAATACCAGCATCGGGGAATCACTAGACCAGTTATTGATCATGCTGAATCCCGCCAAACCCGTTGCAGTATCCAGTACCGGCTGTTGAGAATTCAATGGGTGCGGCTGCACGGAATGCTCCCACGGGAAATTTTCCGTCTGATGTAAATAATAACTATAGCCCTCACTAAGAAGCCGGACTACCTCCTTATCATTCCTCAGAGTGGTATTCCGGAGAAGGGTTCGCGCCAGCTGACAAAAAAGAGCATTCATTTTTTGATTGAGCGGTTCTAGTGGTTCGCATTTTTCTCCTAGGTCTTTTTTTAGGTTGATGTTGATGTGGTCAAAACTTAAAAAAACCGCAAGACGTTCATGCTGAACGTATACTAGATCAGCTAGATCAATCATCACCTCTGGATACACCGACCTAAACAGGGTATTCAAGCATTCCTGGTTTTCCCGCCCCTCAGGAGAATCGGGAAAACCCAGTCGTCCATTCAAAAGTTCGAACAAGGTTTTGACACGTTCCACCAGTTCCGGCGACTTCGAATTCTCTAGCCCGATGAATGCACGGCCATAATCGGTGAGCAAAGGAAGGCGAGGGGAACTGTCAATATAAACCAAGAGATCTTTATCGATCATAAAAAATATTCAATCCGGACCACAAGCCGGGCATTACAATAACGCTCCGACTGCACGTTCGACGGATTTTAAAATTTCGTCGCTATCAATGTAAGACTTTCTCCATCAACTATAATTTTCTTCACCAAACCCCCAGCAAGAAAACAGACGCCCTGCACCCGGGGACCGTTGTTACGGCCAGTCCCATACCGCACGCCCTAGAAGGTAAAAGGTAAGTATAAGGCAAGGCAACAAATAAGGGACCGCCGGAAACGCGCCACCCATGGCAAGAGAATAAATCGAAAAAATTCCCCGCCCCCCGA
>CAJWLY010000014.1 GCA_913043155.1 uncultured Nitrospinaceae bacterium
CGCCCATTCACTTCTGACAAAAGGGTGAAGTATCCTTCCGAGATAATTTCGGCTATAGGCGTTCCTTTTGAGACCTTGTCACCCTGCCCTACCAAATATTTGTCCACTTTACCCGACGTCATGGTTGGATACATGGCCGACATCAGAATATACTCTTCCATAGACCTGCCCTTTAGTCTCAAGAATTCCTCCTTGCCTCCCTGAATGGAATTGCCAACTGCGGGAGCCAAAAAGGTTATAATTATGTCTGAATTATCAACACCCTGTTGAGTCGATACCTGCCTCAAATATAGAGGATGTACTTATGAAATTAAACGTTGGCGATGTGCTGTACGAACCACTCTCGCGAAATAGCGGGGAAGTCACAAGAATTTATGATCAGCCCGATGGCAAAATCGTGAAAATCCGGTGGCGATTGGACGGACACCTTCCCCATGACACAGAGCACACCTATAAGAAGGTTTTGCGTTGCATTAAAAAAGGGGATTATCAACATACCCCGAGAGTCTCCGTCTGAATCTATCGGACTGGGGACTCCACCTCATTGACATCCCTATACAGAAATGATTTTGAGTGACTGTTGATTCATTCACTATCTTAATGACACCGTCGTAGGCGTTCGAAGACTCCACCCTTTATTGTTCATCTCAATAAGCCATGCACGAAAATCCCGTTCTACGACACAAATTATTGTCGTCTAAGCTACCAGTTCAATCTGGCGACAATGCACTTCGCCCGATAATCTCACTTCATCCAGACCGAACCGTTCCTTGAGTTGAATGATATTTTCACGACGGTTCCCAATGTAAATTGAAACACTTTTTAATGGAACTTTAAATAAAACCCTTTTGGGAATCTGATCCAAGCATTCGATTTCGGTAATCATTCGATCGAGCCCGATCCGGCAATCTGCAAGATACCGTAAAGACGGATGAAAAGGTCCGGCTACAAAATTTTCTGTTAACGATGGATCCGGTTGAAGCCCTACCCGAACTACTGGAATCCCCGCTCGGTCAAATGACTTCAACGCTCCTTTCAGTGCATCTAGAGTACGCTCGAGTGTCCATGGGACATAACGTCCTTGTCGGTACATTTCATGCAGCGGAGTGTGGCGCAACACTAGGGTTGGGTACAAACGAGCAAAATCGGGCGCCAAGGCAACAACATCGCTCACCGATCGGACGAAACGCTCCTCGCTATCTACGGGCAAGCCCAGCATTAACTGCAACCCGAGCTTGAAGCCGAATTCCCGGATTAGAGAAACTGTCCGACGCAACTCGTCCAAAGAACAGGGCCTTCCCGAAAGCTTAAGCACTTCAGGATCAGTGGACTGAACCCCCAATTCCACCGTCTCAACCTTATGAGCCTTCAATCGCTCTAAATTATTCCGGTTCACCATCAAGGGATGAGTGGAGACCCTGATCGCATGCACTCTAGCCTTATCGATCCAAGGCCGTACCAAGGTCAGTAGAAATTCCTGCCTTGCATCGGGCAATCCGGTAAAACTTCCCCCATAAAATGCGATTTCTCGCCGGGCGAACCGGCCCAACTGATCCGTCGGCTCAAGATAATCTCTCAGGATTCTGCGAATTCGATTTTCATCGGCACGGCGATTGGCACCGTTTATATCGGGTTGGGAACAAAACACGCACCGGTAAGGGCATCCCTCATGAGAGATAAAGACAGGAACGACTAGCACCTTCCCATTTTCCATTATTTATCCGGTAAAAAGACTCTTAATCGGATTGCGATAGATATTCTTCCAATGCCATCTGGGCGGCATTTTGTTCGGCTTCCTTTTTACTGCGTCCGCTTCCCATTCCTTGAATTTCACGGCGTACTGCAACAGATACCTCAAACCGCTTATCATGATCGGGGCCAGTTTCTCGAACAACCTGGTAGGTAGGAATGCAGACAAATTTATTCTGCGTGTATTCCTGCAGGTCACTTTTATAATCCTGGAAAGTCCAAGACTCCTTACACTTGTTGACCTCATCGATCAACATCGGCATGAAAACTCGTGAAACGGTTTCAAGATTGCTATCGAAGAAAAGCGCGCCCACCAGTGCTTCATAGGCATCCGCAAGAATCGAAGCTTTATTCCTGCCACCGGATAGATTCTCCCCTTTTCCCATCAGGAGATAATTTCCTAGATCTATTTTCCGGGCCAACTTAGCTAGGCACCCTTCGTTGACAACCGCGGCACGGATTTTGGACAGTTCTCCTTCGGCGAGGTCACCGAACTCCAGGACCATGTAACCGCTGATGATAAGATCAAGAACCGAGTCTCCCAGAAACTCAAACCGTTCGTTATGTTTTATGGGAGTATCGCTTTCGTTAGCGTAGGACTTGTGGGTAAGGGCCTTGTCGAGGAGTTTCAGGTTGCAGAAGGTATAACCCAGCGTTTTCTGCAGAGGAGCCAACTCTTGACTGCGTTCATGCACGTAATTACCGCCTCAAAAATTCAATTCAACAATTTCTTAAATACAAGAACGGCATTGGTACCGCCGAACCCGAACGAATTGGAAAGAGCTGTACTGATTTTACGCTCCTGCGCTTGATTGGGAATATAATTTAGGTCGCATTCAGGATCGGGCGTCGTGTAATTGATCGTGGGCGGCAAAACACCACGGCTAAGAGCTAGAAGTGAAAAAATGGCCTCAACACCACCCGCCGCTCCCAGAAGGTGCCCGGTCATAGATTTAGTAGAACTCACAGCCAGCTTATAGGCGTGGTCTCCGAAAACAGTTTTGATCGCCTGGGTCTCTGTCGCATCGGCACCAGTGGACGTGCCATGTGCGTTAATGTATTGCACTTCCTCCCTGTTGATTCCGGAGTTCTTTAAGGCGAGATTCATACAACGTGCCGCACCTTCCCCGTTGGGTGCTGTCGCAGTTATGTGGTAAGCATCACCGTTCAAAGCGTAGCCCACCACTTCTCCATAAATTCTTGCGCCGCGCTTTTTGGCCAAATCCATCTCCTCCAAGATGACCACCCCGCATCCCTCACCGATGACAAACCCGTCCCGGTCCCTGTCAAAAGGACGGCTCGCTCCCTGCGGATCGTCGTTACGTGTGGACAATGCTTTGGCTGCATGGAACCCACCGACGCAAAGAGGGGTGATGACGGATTCCGTTCCACCGGCAAACATAACATCGGCCTCCCCATATTGAATCAAGCGAGCCGCATCGCCAATAGCATGGGTTCCTGTTGCGCAAGCGGTGACGACACAGGTGTTGGGCCCCTTGGCCCCGAAATGAATCGACACCTGGCCAGAGGCTAGATTGGCAATCAACATGGGAATAAAGAAAGGGGTGATTTTACGTACACCCTTTTCCTTGTATATATCGTGGTACTTTTCAATGACAGGCAGCCCACCTAAGCCTACCCCCACCTGAACCCCAACCCGTTCGGCGTTTTTTTCTGTGATTTCAAACCCAGAATCTTTGAGCGCAAGTTGGCTCGCGGCCACGGCATAATGGATAAATATATCCATCTTCTTGACTTCTTTGTGGCCTATGTATTGCTGCGGATCAAACCCCCTGACCTCACCGGCGATTTGAATGGGAAAGGAGCTTGTATCGAACTTGGTAATGGGGGCGATTCCAGATTTACCATTGCAGAGCGCCGCCCAGTTCTCATCAATGCCGATACCCAGCGGAGAAATGATCCCCATGCCGGTCACTGCAACACGCCTTTTCATCAGGACGCTACCTCAAGCCCAGTTTGTTTAATTCGTGCGGTTTTTAATATACTCAATCGCGTCCTGAACTTTGGCAATTTTCTCCGCTTCGTCGTCGGGAATTTCTATATCGAATTCCTCTTCGAGTGCCATAACAAGTTCCACCGTATCAAGTGAATCAGCACCCAGATCATCAATAAACGAGGCAGTCGCAGTAACCTGCTTATCATCCACTCCCAACTGATCTACAATGATTTCCTTAACCTTTTCTTCAACAGACATAATAGTAGGACTCCTTAAAGGTATTACATCAACATGCCACCGTTAACATTTATAACCTGACCGGTAATGTAGCTTGCCCGGTCAGAAACAAGAAAAGCAACGCTATGGGCAATGTCCCGAGGTAATCCGAGACGTGCCAGAGGAATCTGCTCGACCAACTTTTCACGAACCTTCTCATCAAGAACACGGGTCATCTCCGTATCGATAAAACCGGGAGCAACGGCATTGACTTTGATGTTTCTGGGAGCAAGTTCCCGAGCCATAGTCTTGGTCAGCCCAATCAATCCCGCCTTAGAAGCGGAATAATTGGCTTGACCAGCATTACCCATGACACCCACAATGGATGCAATATTTACAATAGCCCCCTGCCTCTGTTTCATCATCTGTTTGGCCGCCTGCTGACCGCACAGAAAACTCCCTTTCAGGTTAACTGAAAGCACCCGATCCCAGTCTGCCTCCTTCATTCGCATCATCAACCCATCCTTGGTGATACCCGCATTGTTCACCAGAATGTCTATGGGTTTGATGTTTTTTGCCACCAAATCGAATACCTGTTGTACGTTTTCCGCGTCGGCCACATTCAATACGGTGGCCGAGGCAGAGCCCCCATCCTTGCAAATCGCTTCGGCAGATTTTTCGGCGGTTTCAAGATTGATATCCGCCAGAACCGTGTGAGCGCCAAGCCGAGCCAACTCCTCCGCTATTGTTCGCCCGATGCCTTGTCCGCCTCCGGTGATTAGTGCGACCTTATCTTTAAGCTCCATAATAATTTCTCAATCGTCACATCTAACGCAATGCTTCAACAGTTCGCTGGAGCGAATCCGGGTCCCCCACCTGAAAGCACTTAATTTCTTTATTAAACCGCCGCATAAGTCCGGACAACACTTTCCCGGCCCCCAACTCAACCACCGCATCAATACCCTGATCAAGCAGACACTGCATAGTCTCAACCCACCGTACCGGAGAACAAACCTGCTCTACCATTGCAATACGAGCCCGTGATCCTTCAGTAGTGGGCTGGGCATCAACATTACAGACTACCGGAAAATCGAGGCCCAGAAACTCGGTCTGTTCCAATTCGTTCTGAAGCCTGATCTCCGCAGGTTTCATTAAGGGACAATGAAAGGGGGCGCTGACGGGCAACATGACAGTCTTTTTGGCACCAGACTCACGAGCCAGCCGCGAAACCTCCTCCACGGCTTCCAAATGCCCGGCGATAACCGTCTGTTCCATGCTGTTCAAGTTGGCAGGTTGGACAAGGCGTTCTCCAACAGAAACCCGGCCACACAGTTCGCGGATGTCATCCACTTGCATCCCTATAATTGCCGCCATACCTCCTACCCCGACGGGAACCGCTTCCTGCATAAACCGCCCACGAAGCTGAACCAACCGTACCGCATCCCGAAAGCGGAGGGAACCCGCCGCGACGTTAGCGGAATATTCACCCAAGCTGTGCCCCGCCGCAAGCACGGCATTAATACCATTTCCCCTCAACAGATTCAAGGCTATTGTACTGTGGATGAGGAGTGCAGGCTGAGCGTTTTCAGTAAGTTTCAGCTGCTCTTCCGGACCATTAAAACAAAGGTCCGCGATATCCAATTCCAGTACCTCACCCGCCTCCTCAAATATCCGGCGAGCTTCGGAGGATGCATCATAAAATTCTTTTCCCATTCCCACATACTGCGACCCCTGTCCGGGAAAAAGAAATGCGACTTTCGTTACCATCGGATCAATGCCGCGCCCCAGGTTAAACCCGCACCAATTACTGGAAGTAGGACGAGATTTCCCGGAGCGATTCGTCCCTCACCCCATGCCTCATGAAGCGCAATCGGAATCGATGCAGCTGAAGTATTTCCATATTTGTCGATATTTATAAAAATCCTATCCGCCGGGATACCCAGCTTTTCGGTCACCACATCCATGATACGCCGGTTAGCCTGATGTGGCACAACCAGATCCACATCTTTATGGGTAAATCCGTTGAATTCCAGTGCTTCCTGTGAAACCTCTACCATACGCTTCACGGCAACCTTGAAGGTTGCATTACCCAGCATTTTAATAAAATAATCTCCCGCCTCGACCGATTTACAGGAAACTCCCGTTTTACCGATACCACCGGGAACAATGATGAGGTCAGACTTCCCGCCGTCAGAATAAATATGCGATGAGAGCAATCCGCCGGATCCGGCGCTTTCAGTACGCTTCAGCAGCGCGGCTCCTGCTCCATCGCCGAATAAGATGCATGTCGAACGGTCGGTCCAGTCCACAATGCGCGAATTGGTTTCACTGCCAATCACAAGAACATAGCGGTAACGTCCGCTTTTCAAATACTGCTCGGCGATAGACAATCCGAATACGAACCCGGAACACACTGCCGAGATATCATAAGCGGCTGCATTGACCGCGCCTATTTCCTTCTGCACGAAGCAGGCGGTGGAAGGAAAAAGAATATCCGGCGTCGACGTGCAAACAATGATGAGATCGACTTCTTCCGGAGCAACCCCCGCAGAATTGAGCGCCTGGTTTCCAGCTTGTGCTGCCAGAGTCGAAGACGACTCCCCCTCTCCAGCAATCCGCCGTTCACGGATACCTGTCCGGGTGCGAATCCATTCGTCAGACGTATCCAGTGTTTTTTCCAAATCGAAATTGGTGAGGACTTTCTTGGGCACATGCATGCCCGTACCCGCTACTTCGGCCTTGTACTGGGTATATTTATTCATTCAAAAAATTAGCGATCAACTTTCGGTGGGTTTATTTTTTGGGGGTGACTCTATTCTGTCAGAAGAAACGTTAAGATTTTCAGCTTCACCCGCCGGGAAAGCCATTTTTTTAATCTGCTTCCAGAAGGGCTCCTTGCTTCCTTCAAGATTGGATTCAATATCGTCCCGGATATGCTCGTTCATCTTCTTTTCAACCAGCTCACGAGCACGATTAACGGCATTCTTAATCGCCTTTGGAGACGAGCTTCCATGCGCGATGATACAGACACCGTTCACGCCAAGGAGTGGCGCGCCTCCCGTTTCGGAGTAATCAACCGATTTTTTGAATTCCATGAAATGTGACTTAAGAAAAAAATATCCGAGCTTGGTTCTCCAACTAGCATGGAAAAGCTGCTTGAGATTGGTTCCGATCATCTCGGCTAGACTTTCACTGATCTTCAATGCGACATTACCAGTAAATCCATCGCAGACAATGACATCTGCATTCCCACGGTAAACCTCTTTCCCTTCTAGGTTCCCCATAAAATTGATGTGACTATTCTTGAGCATCCGAAACGCTTCCCGCGTGACTTCGTTGCCTTTACTGTCTTCTTCCCCAATGCTCAGCAATCCCACAGCAGGCGTTTCTTTACCAAGAATATACTTAGCAAAGGAATGGCCCATGATTCCAAACTGAAATAACTGGAGGGTTTTACAGTCCACATTAGCGCCTGCATCAAGAAGGATGGCAGGACCCTTTAACGTTGGTAACTGAATGGCAATGGCCGGACGGTCAACTCCCTTGAGGAGCCTAAGGGTGAATGTGGAGAACGCAAGAACCGCCCCTGTGTTTCCCGCGCTAACAAACGCATCGGCATCACCGCTTTTAACCAGTTCGAGGCCAACCTTGATCGAAGACTTCTTTTTGCTCCGTAGCACCTTGGCGGGGGACTCGTGCATTTCAACCACGTCTTCGGCATGTGCAACCTCAATGGGGAGTTTCATGTGGTCGTCAAACCGGGATAGCTCCGCCTCCACCTGGCCGGATATACCTGTTAAAACAATTTCAACACCATATTCCCTGGCCGCAAGCACGGCACCTTCGACGACGACTCCAGGGGCGTGATCCCCTCCCATGGCATCAACCGCAATCTTCATTTAAGTCGGAGCTCCCGTCAAGCAGGAATGGTTCAGGGTTAAAATAAGCCTGAATATTTGAATATATGTTGAGGGAATAAAACTGAAAACCATCTCCGCTCACCAGGTTGAACGGACATATCAAAAAATTGACTGGGCATACTATGTCGGGGATGAAGTGGATGATAGAAGAGCAAGGCAAGCGACTCAGATAGCCTCGATCTCCATCACTTCTTTATCCTTATAAAATCCACAATGGGGGCACACGTGGTGCGGAGCACGCATTTCGTGGCATTGCGGACATTCGCTCATCGACGGCGCACTAAGCTTATCGTGTGCCCTACGCTGCCCTTGTCGCGACTTAGATGTTCTTTTCTTTGGAACTGGCATTAGTCATCCTTACTTGAATTTTTCTTTTAACGTCTTCAAAATTTCCAATCGAGGATCAATCGGTGGCTCCTTCGCGCAACTGCAGGAGCCCTGATTCAAATTTACACCGCACCGGGAGCAAAGCCCATTACAATCTTCGCGACATAAAAAAATGACGGGAACGGCTAGAAGAATCCCGTCACGCACCGACTGAGTCAGATCGACCCTGTCATTTTCGTAAAACTCGGTGTCTATATCCGCCGCGTGTAACTCAACCTCCCCAGCTAAAGCAGATTTATCACCCAAAGGAACGAAATGAGCCTTCAGCTTGGTTTCAACCAGGTGAGTGAACGGTTCCAAGCACCGCGAACAGTTGAGACCCAATACTGTATTCACCCGCCCAGTGAGAAAAACCTCCTCGTTCAACCGGGTCAGCACCCCGAAAATCTCAACGTCCTTATTTAAAAAACAATCCGCCTGGTCAATACAAAAATGCTCTTTCCTTTTCCTAGTTTTAAAATTCAGACCTTCGTCACCGATTTCATCAATATTGAAAACCATGACAGCGATCCACTGGAAAGAGGAAAGTTTTAGAAACCTTTAGAAATCCAATAGATAGACCCATCAGGCAGGATTTCACGGATGTTAGCTTGATTTATGGGGTGCAGTCAAGAAAAATATAGGACACTCAGGCCCATGGGTGATACTGGTCATGAACCTCGCGCATGCGTTCCTGAAGGATATGGGTATAAATCTGCGTGGTGGAAATGTCCGAATGTCCGAGCATCTGCTGAACCGACCGCAAATCGGCGCCCCGCTCTAAAAGGTGTGTAGCAAAGGCGTGCCTCAGCATGTGTGGCGACACCAGGGTGCGTATCCCCACTTTGACGGTGTACTGGCGGAGAATTTTCCAAAATCCCTGACGGGTCATCCGTCTTCCGCGCCGAGACACGAATAACTCGGCGGAGCTACGCCCATTAAGCAGAGCCGGACGTCCCTTCAGCTTGTACAAGTTCACCGCTTCACGTGCTGCATCTCCCAATGGGACCACCCGTTCCTTGGCTCCCTTACCCAGCGACCGCAGATACCCTACCTCCAAGTTCATGTCGCTCCCTTTCACCGCTACAAGCTCTGAAACACGGAGTCCGGTTGCATAGAGCAACTCCAGCATAGCGTGGTCACGGAGTCCAATAGGAGTCCCCGTGTCGGGCGCAGCTAGAAGCGTGTCCACCTCAGTCACTGACATTACGTCCGGAAGCTTACGCCAGGGGCGGGGAGATTCTAAAATTTCCGCTGGATTCTCCGGAATCAGGTTTTCAGTGAACAAGTACCTGTAGAAGGATTTTATGGAAGAAAGGTACCGCGCCACCGTGGACGAGGCCAGCCCGTCCTCGCGCAATTTGAGCAGAAACGATCTAATATCGCGCGTGGTTACCGTCTCCAGCTTGTCTTTCGAAAAATGCGAAGCAAAGCGCGCCATATCACGCCTGTACGCCACCACCGTGTTCGGAGACTGGCGCTTCTCTATTTTCAAATAATCGATGTACTCCCGAATACGTTCATTCATTATGAGTTTACCGAGTAATTTCAATTGGTTATAATACATCATACTGATGGGTAAATCTACCGCACGCCCATTGCCGTCCCAATCAATATGATGTAGAATCAGCCGGCTTGATCAAACACTAAGTCCCCCCAAGCACTTGATCTCATGAAGCAAACTACCGTGGTTCAACATGTTCAACAACAGGAAAAAAAAATTCTCGGAGCCACGGGCGAGTTTGCCAGCCTGATAAACGGGATCCTAGTGGGCGCAAAAATCATCGCCTTGGAGATCAATAAAGCCGGCATCGGCGGAGACATTCTGGGTGCTACCGGAACCAGAAATGTCTACGGCGAGGCAGTACAGAAGCTGGACGACCTGGCCAATTCCACCTTTCTCAGCATCATTAGCAAGTCGGGGACAGTATGTGCCATCACTTCTGAGGAAATGGAAAATCCGGTCATCATCCCCCCAGAGCAAGCCGGAAAGTATGTCTTCATGATGGACCCGCTGGACGGGTCCTCAAACATTGACGTCAACGTCAGCACCGGAACGATTTTTTCTATCTACCGCAAGAAAAGTCTGGGTGACACGGTGACTGACCAAGATCTCCTGCAGAAAGGGACCGATCAAGTAGCCGCCGGGTACGTGGTCTACGGTTCCAGTACCATGTTCGTGTACAGTTCGGGGCACGGGGTGCACGGATTCACTCTCGACCCTTCCCTCGGCGAGTTCATTCTATCGCACCCGGATATCCGGATTCCCGAGCGAGGAAACATCTATAGCATCAACGAAGGAAATACTGAAAATTGGGAAGATAAACAGAAAAAGTTCGTATCTTACTTGAAGAAAATGGACAAGGCCTCGGGACGACCCTACAAGGCCCGTTACGTTGGTTCGTTTGTGTCCGACTTCCATCGCAACCTGCTCAAAGGCGGAATATTTATGTACCCCAGCGACGCAAAGAATCCGAGTGGAAAATTAAGGTTCGAGTTCGAAGCGGGGCCCATGGCTTTCATCGCCGAGAACGCCGGAGGCCGGGCCTCCACTGGCAGGGAACGGATTCTCGACATCGCTCCCACAAACATTCACCAGTGCGTGCCCCTATATATCGGCAGCCGTTTCGACGTCGAAGCAGCGGAAGAATTTTTAAAAAACTAGTCTTGCAATACCAAAAAATCCGGAAGCAGAATTGCCTTGCGTTATTTTATCCATGAATTGCTTCTGCCCATTTAAAGAGGGCTACGCCCTCGCGCCCCAATTTAGAAACAGGGCGGGGAATAAAAGATTGCTCTTATGAAAATCCAGGCTATCCGAGGCGTAAAAGACATTCTGCCTAATGAAATAGAAAAGTGGCAGTGGGTGGAAAACACGGCTCATACCGTTTTTGCGCGGTATGGGTTCAAAGAGATTCGTCCACCGGTTTTCGAAAAAACCCAGTTGTTCTCCCGCGGTATTGGCGAAACTACCGATATTGTCGAAAAAGAAATGTACACCTTCGAGGACCGTAGCGGTGAAAAAGTGACCCTGCGGCCGGAGGGAACGGCATCGGTGGTCCGCGCCTTCATCGAACATAAGATGTACGCGGCACAGGCCCTATTGAAGCTGTATTACTTGGGCCCTATGTTCCGTTACGAAAGACCTCAGGCCGGACGCTTCCGGCAGTTTTACCAGATTGGCGTAGAAGCGATGGGATCACACAATCCCGCCGTTGATACTGAAGTGATGATTATGCTGATGGATTTCTTTCAAACGCTGGGCCTTATTAGGCTCAAGCTGCAACTCAACAGCCTGGGATGTTCCAAATGCCGCCCAGAATACCGGGAGGTGCTCAGAAACTCTATTCGACGCCATCTGTCTGACCTTTGCGACAACTGCAACCAACGGTATGAGAAGAATCCACTGCGCGTCCTCGACTGCAAGGTGGAACGCGATCAGGAAATCGCTACCAAGCTCCCCAAAACCGCCGATCATCTGTGCAGCGAATGCAAGAGTCACTTCAGCGAAGTGCAGTCGCTTCTAGATTCTACGAATATCCCTTACGACTTGAATCACCAGCTAGTGCGCGGGCTCGACTACTACACGCACACGACGTTTGAAGTGACCTCCGCCGAATTGGGGGCGCAGAACGCGATTTGTGGCGGCGGACGCTACAATATGCTAGTCGAAGAGTTCGAAGGCCCGCCCACTCCCTGTTTTGGATTTGCCTTGGGGTTGGAACGACTCATCTCAGTGGTTCCTTTCGACAAAATTGGGAAAACAGGAAAGTGCCCCGATGTCTTTGTCCTGTGCCTAGGTGAAGAAGCACAAAGACACGGATTCCAGCTTGTGCACAAGCTGCGCACCGATGGTTTTTTCGTTGAGCGAGACTACGATGGCGGAAGTATGAAAAGCCAGATGCGCAAGGCAAATAAATTGGCCTGTCGGTTTGCCCTGATCGTGGGGGAAAACGAAATGAAGTCTGGGAAATACCAGTTGAAAGATATGTCGGACGGAGGCCAGGTAGAAATTCCCGCCGAGACCTGTGTAGAAGAAATTAAAAAACAACTGAAAAAAACGGTTTGAATCCTTTGGTGCATCCCTTGTATCTCAACAATGTGGCAGAAGTCCCCTGCTAGAATGTTCAGAACTATTTTTTGGAAATTAAGCAATGGCAAGTAAAGAATTAAAAGTTCTGGAAGGTTACATTACCCAAAACCAGCTTAAAATAACTCGCCAGCGGCGGGCCGTACTCAAAGCGTTTACAGAATGCGAAAACCATGTGAGTGCAGAAGAATTGTACAACATGGTTTCGTCAGCCGAATCGAAAATCGGGCTAGCCACGGTGTACCGCACGCTGGCGCTCCTCACCGAGAGTGGCCTCGCCTCAGAGCTCGATTTTGGGGACGGACAAAAGCGCTATGAACACCGATACATGCATAGCCACCACGACCACATGATCTGTACGGAATGCGGTAAGATCATTGAGTTCAACCACCCTCTGATCGAGAAGTTTCAGGAAAAAGTGGCAGCCGACAACAAGTTCATCATTACCTCTCACAAGCTGGATCTCCTTGGCCTCTGCAACGAGTGCCAATAACCCAACAGCAAAACCCCGGACAAGATTACAGGGTATATAGCTTTTCACCGGAAAGATGCTAAAAATAGGAAAACCTATTTTAAAACCTTAGGTATCAAAAGGCGGGCAAGGGAGGAAACTCGAGATCTCGCGGAAAGGAAGATTTTTCCCGAGGTTATTTTTGCGCGTGCGATTACTGCGAGCGTCGGCCTCGTCACTGGGCCCAAGGTTGATTGGACTACTCTTTTGAGGTTGAAACAGAAGCCGGGGGGGGGACGGGTTGAACGCAACGGAATCCGATAAAGTTATAAATTTCATTAATGATCTGGCCAAAGGTGGTAACTTTAGGAAACATGCGGTTTCTGGGGTGGATCCAGGTACGATTGGTAATGCGCAATGCCCCAGCGGATGAGTCGAATGCCCCGCCACGAATCACCTTGAAATCACCTGCAGGCACGCCTGTCGGGTTACTCTGCTTGCCTCGCTGGTAAGCCGCGTCGTACCAGTCACTGGTCCATTCCCAAACGTTCCCTGCCATATCATACAACCCGAACTGATTGGGCTTTTTTTGTCCGACCGGATGTGTCTTTCCACCGGAATTATCTTCAAACCACGCGTATTTGTCATTCATCATATTGCCCCAGAAATAACGCGCCTCGGCCCGTCCTCTAGCGGCATATTCCCATTGCGCTTCTGTGGGCAGGTTGCATTGCCCTTCCGATTTACTGATGAATTCCTGAACATCGTAATAGTTGATTTGCTCAACGGGCAGGTCGGATCCGGTGAACTTTGAGGGATTGAATTTCACCCGCTTTTCCCAGCGACTCTGGGTCACCTCGTATTTATCCATGTAAAAATCGTCCAGACAAGCCTCATGCTCCGGCGATTCGTCCACCTGTGCATAGTTATTTCCCATTGTGAAACACCCACCCTTGATAAAAACCATACCTTCGGGAGCCCGGCTGGCCTTCTCCTGATCCTCAGGGGCAATGGAGATTGACTCGAATTGGAATGCCTCCCCCCCCCCTATTTCGGATTCAAAAAAATCTTCCTGAACTGATTCTGGGGAAACCTGAGGCCCCTCAGCAGAACAGGCTTGAAACAGAATGAAAGCGCCGCAGATTAGAATATATTTAAATCTATCCATTGTTTTTTCAGGGTTTATGAATCTGGGATACTAACACTCTGGGCTCTTTATGCACAAGCCAAATATACTGAAATATCCAGCATATGGGAACTCGAATCACATCTAATACTTGCCGGTGCAAATTAATGACTGCGTGGGCTGGTAAAAAAACCTTTCAAGAACTTATCAGAACTGGAAGGCAGAACTATTTTTTTCAGCAGACTTCTTGTGGAAAACCTGTTGACATCTGTTACGAATAAGCTTAACTTTAACTCTCAATCTTCTTGATAAACAAGGCGTATAAACTGCTCATGCATTTGGGGGGGAAGGGTTGCCTTTCTTTTTTCACGCCGCGTGAGAAATCATGGGGTTGGATTTTGATTCAGCTCCATGATCCCAACCGTACTTGACTTGCATTTTGCGAATATGAAAATCCCCACGCTCTAATCGGAGCGGTGGGGATTTCTCATTTAAACTAAAATTTATCGCTTTGGAAAAACCCGCTTCCCATACAGAAAACCCAACTAAAGATTTTCTTTACCAAAAAATGGTCAGCCAGCATGAAGCGGTTCGCCTGAATCCATCGTGCGTACGGCGCGAGCAGCCTCCGAAAGCGTCCATAATCCGTCGGGCTGGTCAAATTTTCCAGTGCGCAGATTAAACACCCAGGTACGTATACGTCCTGGAACCTGCGCCGCAATCATGGAAAATCCACCGCCCGTTGCAAAACAGTCACTGATGTGAATATCCTTCTCAAACTTGTCTTTGATGACAAACCCTTCATCAAAGAGCGTCGCCATTTCATCGCGGGCCGGTAGGCGCCAGTTATCGAATCCGGCGAATCTTTTCTCCCTGAGCTCTCTGGCATAATCTACGCTGTCCAAGTAGTTGACCCATTTCTCAAGGTCATTCATGGTATCCGTGCGCGTCCACATCAGGCGGGTTTCGGCATCAATCACCACACCATCTCCACCAAGAACAAAACGATTCTTTCCAGTCATGTCTTCCTTGCAATCAAATACTAACTAGGCGTTTTGGCCCACGTAAATTACCATTTTTTAAATTAAATTTCAAAGTTACGTCTGCAAAAACCTTCTTGCAACCTGCACCTCTCAAATTGATAATTGGGAAATTTTCCACCGCTTCAGGCAAAACAAGGATATCCTATAGTCCTTCGTAAGCCATATGCGATGTTAAGAGAGTTTACAACAATGTCTATTCCAACCCCACCCCAGGCCGTACTGACTCATTTTGACTGGTCCTTAACCCGGTTCAAGGAGGCGCTGGAAAAGGAAGATACAAAGTACTACCGAGGGGCGGCCCTGCAACGTTTCAGTCTCACCTACGACCTCGCAATCAAAACTATCCGAGCCTTTGCGGAAGAACAAAACACAACCTGCTCGGACGACGCTTCCTGCTTCGAGTGGACGGTGAACCACCGGTGGTTAAAAAATGATTCCGGCTGGAAGAAGATGGCAAAGGATTATACAAATACATTGGAACGGTCCACTGGCTCAACCACAGACCAAATATATGCTGATTTACCGAAATATTACCATTTAATGGACCATCTTCGTAGACAGATGGAAGCTATCCCCCACCGATAGGAACTCGATACTCCTCAGAAGCAGATCACACCCCAAGAATGAAAATGACCCACAAGAACGGCACAGCGGTTCTTAAATATCATTCAGGACGACTTAGACTTAGTGTGAGCCTTCTTCGTGAGAAGGCGATCCTTCGTTACCCGAATACCCCCCCCCACCGGAACCGTCCATCATAGGATTTCGAGCAGAACGTCCGAGCGACTCATTAGCATGTTTCAACGCTTCATTATAGTGCTTGAGAGCCTCCCGCGCGTGCTGAAGCGCCACCCCACCATGCATCTTTAAATCTGAGTTCGCATCAGGCATTTTAAGCCCAAATTCCAAGTGCTTGATCATCTCTTCAAGGTGGAGATATCCCTCCTCGCCGTGACCCAACCCGACACTGGCATGCCCTCCTGCCTGCGCCCACACCGAGTGACTGCAATATAAAATAACCCACACTCCCACAACAGCGGCTAAAACAGAATTTTTCAACCTATTCATACAACCTCCTAAAAAAAGGGGACCCATTGATGATCGAATTTTCAATACAATCATCTGCCAATTGGAAGGCCGTGTCAACGGCTCCTTAGGAGCTCATGAGTGAGAAAATCTACCTAGGTACCTGTGATACGGGAGAAGTTCCTTAATTGATTGATTTTTCTAAATAAGCATATAAAATAACTTTGAAGTCATCTTCTCAAATGCCACCGTTAAGATGCTAAAATCATTTATGCCAAAGGAGATTTTATAATATGGGCGGTGCTCTTGTTGCGGAAAAATACAAAGTAAAAGACATCTCGCTTGCCGAGTGGGGAAGGCAGGAAATCATACTTGCTGAAAACGAAATGCCGGGGCTCATGGCTCTGCGTAAGAAGTACGGGCAATCCAAACCTCTAAAAGGCGCACGGATCGCCGGATCGCTTCACATGACGATTCAGACCGCTGTTCTCATCGAAACGCTGCTAGAACTGGGTGCTGAGATCCGCTGGGCTTCATGCAACATCTTTTCAACCCAAGATCATGCGGCAGCGGCGATCGCCGCGACGGGAGTTCCTGTGTTCGCCTGGAAGGAAGAAACGGAAGAAGAATACTGGTGGTGCACTGAGCAGACCCTACTGTTTGAAAACGGACCCAACATGATCCTCGATGATGGAGGTGATCTCACCGGATATGTCCATGAAAAACATCCGGAACTGATCGCGGGCATCCAAGGCATTACCGAGGAGACTACGACAGGAGTGCATCATCTCTACAAGATGATTGAGGAAAAAACTTTGAAAGTCCCGGCAATGAACGTCAACGACTCGGTCACCAAATCGAAATTCGACAACTTGTACGGTTGCCGGGAATCGCTGGCGGACGGCATCAAACGTGCTACCGATATAATGGTCGCTGGTAAAGTGGTGGTCATTGCTGGATATGGTGACGTGGGTAAAGGATGTGCCCATTCAATGCGTAACCTCGGAGCACGGGTGATCATCACCGAAATCGATCCGATTTGTGCACTGCAGGCAGCGATGGAGGGTTATGAAGTTACCACCATGGAAGAGGCAGTCAAGGAAGGAAACATCTTCGTCACCACGACCGGGTGCAGTGACATCATCCGCATCGAGCACATGAAAGCGATGAAGAATGACGCCATCGTCTGCAACATCGGGCATTTCGACGTCGAAATCCAGGTTGAAACCCTAAATAATTTTCCCGGCATCAAGAAAACCACCATTAAACCACAGGTGGACAAGTACACGTTCCCTGATGGGCACAACATCCTTCTACTGGCCGAGGGACGGCTGGTCAACTTAGGTTGCGCAACTGGGCACCCCTCATTTGTCATGTCCAATTCGTTTACGAACCAGGTACTGGCGCAGATTGAGTTATACAACAACAGGTATGAAATTGGTGTTCACATCTTGCCCAAGAAGTTGGACGAGGAAGTTGCCCGACTGCACCTTGATAAGCTGGGCGTGACGCTGACCCGGCTGACTCCGGAACAAGCCAATTACCTGAACCTCCCAGTTGAAGGACCTTATAAGC
>CAJWLY010000015.1 GCA_913043155.1 uncultured Nitrospinaceae bacterium
GCGCCGACGCGAATGGGAAGATGGTCGGCGTCCGCGGCTGGGGGGTCGCTTGCCGCCGCTGCGTTTCGGGCTGGGTTTGCGCCCGCCAATTTTTGCCGGGGGGCGGCTCCGCCTGCGTGGAGGAGGTGGCCCGCCTTCTTTCGCTGAAAGAAATAGTTCTTCTTCCGCCCATTCCACTGGAATCTTGTGTTTCAGATATTCCTCGACGCGTTCCAGGTGGAGTGCGTAGTTCTCACAACACAGAGTGATGGCTGTTCCTTCCGCACCGGCGCGCGCGGTACGTCCGATGCGGTGCACGTAGTCTTCCGGATCCTGTGGAACATCGTAATTGATAACGTGGCTGATGTTGTCCACATGAATCCCGCGCGATGCGACATCAGTGGCGATGAGAATATCGGTTTTTCCTATCTTAAAATCCTCTAGCACGCGGATGCGCTTTTTCTGGTGCAGATCGCCACTGATCTGCGTGGCGTTGTAGTCGTTATGTTGTAGGAGCGCTTCCAGCCTCTCCGCCCACATCTTGGTGTTGCAGAAGATCAGTACCTTCTCGCCCGCTTCCTGTTTGAGAAGCCCGAGCAATAAATTGAATTTCTCGTGTAGCCCGACGTGGTAAAGCCGTTGAGTGACTTCGTCGACCACTGTTTTTTCCGGTTCGATCATCACTTTTTCCGGATTGTTCATATGCTCGTAGCACAGTTCCATGACCCGAAAATTGAGTGTTGCTGAAAACAGCATTGACAGCCGTTTGTTGTAGGGGGAACAGTTTCTGAACAGATAACGCAGGTCGGAAATGAATCCCATATCAAACATGCGGTCAGCTTCGTCCACGACGAGGACTTCCACTCCCTTTAGGCTGAAGAATTTTTGTTTATAATAATCTATGATGCGCCCGGGGGTGACAATGAGAACATCGCATCCCTCCTTGATCTGGTTGCGTTGCTTCTCATAATCCATTCCGCCGTAGATACAGACGATGCGGAAATTGCAGTGTCCGCCCAGAAGCCGCGCATCGATTTCAATCTGCCGCGCCAGCTCACGTGTGGGGGCGATGACGAGGGCGCGCGGCGCTGCCCAGCCCTTCTTGTGGGCTTTGGGTTTCGGGTTCTTGAGCAGGCGGGTAAACAGGGTGATCAGGAAGGCGGCGGTTTTGCCGGTGCCGGTTTGGGCCTGACCCGCCACGTCCTTGCCGGCAAGAGATATGGGTAGGGTCTTTTCCTGAATGGGCATGCAGTATTTGAAATCCGCATCCCGGATACCTTTCAAAACTGGTTCGGGTATGGGGAGAGATTCGAAGGTGGTCTGATCCAATGAGTGCTCCGCGTCGTGAGAGGGGGAGTATTGAGGTTCCGCTGGGGACAAAGCGTCAGGCAGGCGTTTTCAATACAACAGAGTAAATTTGTCGAATAATGCGGCATTATAGTGAGTCTCTTGGTTATTGCAACCGGAATCTCATTTTTCTTGACAATTTATGTTAGAGAATGATTCAATATCGCCTGCATTTATAACCGGTTGCGCAAGCTGTTGCTGATTCCTACCGGTTCCTTGCCTTTCCTGGAAAAGAAACGGTTATTCACTTGTAGGTTTGGTTTTATTTGTCAGAGCTTGGACCGGGATCGATAGCGAAAAATGGGTTGCGGATTTTTACAATTGACTAAAAAATAAATGTAAAGAGGCCCGTTTTGATTAAACACGATGTGGTTATAGTTGGTTCGGGTCTGGCGGGCATGCGGGCTGCCTTGGAAATGTGTAAAGACCTTGACGTTGCGATTCTGAGCAAGGTGTACCCTTCGCGGTCCCACTCAGGGGCAGCGCAAGGAGGCATTGCCGCCGCCTTGGGGAACTCAGAGCCCGACAGCTGGGAGGAGCACCTCTACGATACGGTCAAGGGAGGCGATTTTCTCAACGATCAGGACGCGGTGGAAGAGTATGTCAAGGCCGCGCCTGACGTCATTTACGAGCTCGAACATTTCGGCTGTGTTTTCAGTCGCACCCCCGACGGTAAGATCGCCCAACGCAGTTTCGGCGGACACTCCAAGCCTCGCGCATGTTTTTCTGCAGACCGTACAGGGCATACTATCCTTCATGCCCTGCACGAACAGCTTCTTAAACATTCCAAATCCATTAAGATCTATTCCGAGTGGTATATGCACTCGTTGATCCTTGACGGTGACCGTTGCAACGGTGTCGTGGTCAGCGACATCCGCACCGGAGCTGTGGAGGTCATGCAGGCGCGGGCGGTGATCTTTGCGACCGGAGGTTACGGACGCGTCTTCAATATTACCTCCAACGCATTTGCGGGAACCGCCGACGGTGTCATGGCTGCTTTTCGCGCGGGCATTCCGCTGGAGGATGCCGAATTTGTTCAATACCATCCTTCCGGGCTCTACCGCCAAGGTATTTTGTTTTCCGAAGCGGCACGAGGGGAGGGAGGCTACCTCCTCAACGGTGAAGGTGATCGGTTCATGGAACAATATGCACCAGCTAGAATGGAACTGGCTCCGCGCGATATCGTGGCACGAGCGGCACAGAGTGAGATGGATGCCGGACGCGGTGTTGATGGAAAAGATATCATCCACCTTGACCTACGTCATTTGGGCGAGGCGCGCATCATGGAGCGCCTGCCGCAGATTCGCCAGTTGGGGATCGATTTCATCGGCGTCGATTGCGTTAAGGATCCGCTGCCCATCCAGCCCACCGCGCATTATTCGATGGGTGGAATTCCCACCGACAAGACCGGTCATGTCATTACCGACGAGCAAGGGACGCGCGTTAATGGATTCTTCGCTGCCGGGGAGTGCGCCTGTGTTTCCGTGCACGGGGCCAACCGGCTGGGAACCAACTCGCTACTCGATGCAGTCGTGTTTGGCGAACTAGCAGGCCGATCTGCCTTGGCGTATGTAAACACCGTTGGTCATGCAAAGGTTAATGAAAGCCATGAAAAAACCAAGGTGCTGGAGCAGTTTGAGAATATTTTTCAGCAAAATGGTAGCGAAAGCTACAACGACATTCGTGATGAGATGAAGACGGTGATGACGGAGAACTGCGGGGTCTTTCGCGATGAAGATCGACTGAAAGTCTGCATTGATACGATACAAAAGCTACGGGAACGGTATGAGCGGGGTAAGGTCACCGACAAAGGCAAGGTGTTCAATTCTGAGATTTATGAAATCATCGAGTTGGGTAACATGCTGGGCATGGCTGAGATTATCGCTACCGCTGCCCTAGCCCGGCAGGAAAGCCGAGGTGGACATTTCCGCACCGATTATCCGAAACGCGATGACGAGAATTTTCTCAAGCATAGCCTGACTTATCCTAAGGATGGTGAATTGGAAATCAAATACAAACCGGTTGTGATAACGAAACATCAACCGGCAGAAAGAACCTACTGATGGCAACGTTTCGAATCAAACGTTACAATCCGGAAAAACAGCCCGAGCCCTACTACGAGGAGTTCCAGCTGGATATCCCCCAGGGAGCAACGCTGCTGGATTGCATGAACCAGATCAAATGGACGCTCGATGGAAGCTTCACCTATCGCATGTCCTGCAGAAGCGCAATTTGTGGTTCCTGTGCGGTGAAGGCCAACGGACACGCCTTGCTCGCCTGTCAACGTCAGGCATCTCATTTGGTCAAGAACGGTGATACCATTGTTCTCGAACCGCTCGGCAACATGAAACCGATCAAGGATCTGGTGGTCGATTTCAAACCGTTCTGGGATAAGATTGATAAGATCAAACCCTACCTGCAGCCCAAAACCAGGGCGCCCGAGAAAGAACGCCTGCAGTCGCCAGAGCAGTTCAAACGCATTGACGATTCCAGTACCTGCATTATGTGTGGCTCCTGCTATTCGGACTGCAATGTTTTGGAGGTGAATGATAAATTTTTGGGTCCGGCTGCGCTTGCCAAGGCGCAACGCTTTGTGGAAGACTCGCGCGACGGCAAAACCCACGAGCGCGTCAAGGAACTGAGTAAGCCTGGCGGTATTTGGGACTGCACTCACTGCGCTGAATGTGTGGAACGGTGCCCCAAACCGGCGCGGCCCTTCGACCGCATCAAGGAGGTTATGACCGTTGCTCTCGAAGAGAGAGTCACCAACAACACCGGTGCCCGTCATGCTATTTCGTTTACCAAATCAATCAAGTCAAGTGGACGCCTCAATGAAAACACCCTGCCAGTAGAATCAGTAGGATACTTCAATGTCAAGGGGCTGTTCGATCTTTTGCCCGTTGGATTGCGTATGCTATTCAAGGGGAAGATTCCCCCGATCCTGCACAAGTCCATTGATGATGTAGACGACGTGAAGCGAATTTTCATGGAGGCTGATAAGGAATGAAGTTTGCTCTGTTTACCGGATGTGTTGCGAAGGGTGCCACTCGTGAGTTAATGCTCTCGACGACCAGGGCGGCCGAAGGACTCGGTATCGAGTTCGTCGAAATGAAAAGCGCCGCCTGTTGCGGGGCCGGAGTGCTGTCCGAAAAAACCCCTCTGGTCGCTGACGCGCTCAACGCCCGCACGTTTGCTATCGCCGAAGAGCAGGAATTGGATGTGGTCACCATCTGCTCCACCTGTCAGGGGGTACTCAAGAAAACTGAATGTCACATCGATTCCGATCCGGGATACAAGAAAAAGATAAATCATCTACTGGAAGAAGGCGGGCACCAGTACACGGGAGGAAAAATCAAGGTCAAGCACTTCGCCAACATCCTTTCTACCGAGGAGGGACTGAACCTCCTGCGCGAAAAAGTGAAGCGTCCGTTGGCCGGGCTCAAGGCAGCGGCATTTTACGGGTGTTACGTTCTGCGGCCGTCCGAACTCTCTTTGTATGAGGATTCGGACAACCCGACCGGACTGGAACAAATCTTTGAGATACTTGGCGCCACGCCGGTGTATTATGACAGTCGTACCAAGTGTTGTGGATTTCCCATCGTCATGATGAATAAAGAGACGTCGCATGACATGGCAGGCAACGCCCTCATCGATGCGATCGAGAGTGGTGCTGACTGTGTGGTTACAGGGTGCCCCCTGTGTCACCTCAGTCTCGACTCGTACCAGCCCGAGATCGAAAAAATGAACAAGAAAGGTTACTCCGTTCCTATCCTTCACTTGCCGCAACTGGTGGCTCTTGCTCTGGGGTACTCGCCGCAGGAATTGGAGATGGACAAGCACATCGTTTCCACCGCCCGGCTCGATAAGATCCTTGAAGGTTAAGCTTTCCCCGACCTCACACTTGAATCTTCACTTGGTTAATCGTATAAACAGCGCGGGGCGGAAGTCAAAATCCCTTCGATCTTCTCTTAATTAAAAAAGGGCGCGCGTGCTGCTCTCCTTACAAACCGTCATTACGATTGGTATATGGTTGTAATTATTTAAGACATGAATTGAAAATTTTTTGGAATATTGAAAGTTGATCGACACTGTAGAGCTTATTAAAACATTCGTAATTTTGTTGGCCATAATTGATCCTATTGGAAATATACCGATGATAATGGCCCTCACAGAAAACAAGTCCGATGGTGATTATAAAGCAATAACCTCAAAGACATGCTGTGCAGTTGTTATTTTATTGTCTGCGTCCTTTTTGTTCGGGGGATATATTCTAGTATTTTTTGGCATCAAGATGGCGGCTTTTGAGCTGGTGGGGGGGATTTTCTTGCTTTACGTTGCTTTCACAATGCTCATAAACAGTAAGAATTCATTTTTATATTCTGGGGATGCGGGAGAAAAAGAAAATATTGCTTTTATGCCCATGACTTTTCCGCTTTTAGTGGGCCCGGCTGCGATGAGCTCCGTAATTATTCAATCTCATAACATAACAGCTTGGCAGGTTAAATTAATTTTTATCGGGGAGTTTGTTGTGATAGGGGTTTTGGTAGGGTTGACCCTGAAACTCTCAAAAGTCATTCTAAATAATCTGGGTAAGACAGGAATTAAATTTATAACTCAAACCATGGGGCTTTTGTTGGGGAGTCTGGCAATTGGTTTGGTTGCAGACGCCCTAAAATTATTATTACCTGGCCTATCATAGAGAAGACCCTCTCTCCTCCGGAGGAAGCGTTGGCCGATTCCGAAGTTACATTCCGTCGCCAGGTTTTCGTGCTGGTTGGTGGGCTGATCTTTTTCTCTGTTCTCCTGCTCATGCCCCTGCCCGAGGGAATGACCCCTTCCGGGAAACGCCTCCTTGCCGTTGCCGCGCTTATGGCCTGTTGGTGGATCGGCGAAGGAACGGCCATTGCCGTGACGGCGCTATTGCCACTTGTCCTCTTTCCCCTGCTTGGGATCATGCCGAGCAAACTGGTAGCCCCCAACTACACCAACCATTTTGTTTTCCTTTTTCTTGGCGGATTCATGATTGCGCTTGCAATGGAGAAGTGGAACTTCCATAAACGGCTTGCACTATGGATCATTTCAGCAATCGGGACCGGGCTCCACCGTATCGTGCTCGGATTCATGATAGCGGCGGCATTTCTTTCCATGTGGATATCCAATACCGCCACGACCATGATGCTTCTGCCGGTAGGCATGGCAGTGGTGCGCCAGGTGGCAGCGCAGTCTACCCTTGACGGAAAGCACGATGAGATTACCGAACGCCGCGTTGCCGAGAGCCTGGGCCTTGTCCTCATGTTGGGTCTGGCCTACTCAGCGAGTATCGGAGGGGTCGGTACACTCATTGGCACTGCGCCCAATATCGTTTTTGCCGGATTCTATAAAGAACTTTACCCCGAGCTTCCCGAAATCTCTTTCGTTCGATGGATGACGATGGCGGTCCCTGTTGTCATCATATTCGTACCGATCGTGTGGATTTATCTCTGCCGATTCATTGCGTCGGTTCCGTTGGAGCAGATCGAGTTCGGTAAGGGAGAAACAGATATTATAGGACAGGAACTTGTGGCACTCGGAAAGCTTAGCCGGGAAGAAAAAATGATCGCAGGTGCGTTTGCCACCACCGCATTTTTATGGATTTTCAGAAAACCTCTGGTACTCGGATCGGTCACCCTCCCGGGGTGGTCCGATTTTTTCTCCAATCCGGAAATGCTTCACGACTCCACCGTGGCGATGGTGATGGGAATTTTATTGATGTTGATTCCGGTCAGGTTTCGTAAAGAGGCAGCGGTGAATAACCAGCGAGGATACTTCCTGCTGGACTGGAAGACCGTGCAGACGAAAGTTCCCTGGGGCATTCTGCTTTTATTTGGCGGTGGATTCGCTTTGGCTGCTGGATTTGCCAGGACCGGGTTGACAGGATGGATTGGCAATCAACTGGCGGGGCTGGCGTCGTTTCCGCTATGGATGGTCGTCCTGCTCGTTTGTCTTGGCATTACTTTTCTTACTGAGCTTACTTCCAATACCGCGACTGCAACGATGATATTGCCCGTGATTGGCGCGGCGGCCGTTGCGGCCGAGTTTCACCCCCTCATGCTCATGTTGCCTGCGACCCTATCCGCGTCTTTTGCGTTCATGTTGCCCGTGGCGACCCCACCGAATGCGATCGTGTTTGGAAGCGGGTGGGTGACGATCCCCGCTATGACCCGTGCCGGACTTGCCCTCAACTTTCTCGGCGCGATCCTCGTCACTACTCTGGCCCTACTTCTCGTCCAAACACTTCTTCTTTAAACAGGCAGCCCTTTGCGAAAGGGAGGGGCGTGCTATGCAGGCTTCCATCGTAGTCTTGGATAGCGAGCCGCGGCGGTTTCGTCAGGCCGGGAGACGACGGGTAGGCTTGGGGCGTCATGAAAACTTTCAGGATCTTCCTTCGCCCGCCGAGCGATTTCTTTCATTGCGGCGATAAACTGGTCAATCGTTTCTTTCGACTCGGTTTCAGTCGGTTCGATCATCAACGCTCCTTTAACGATAAGCGGGAAGTAAACCGTGGGCGGATGAAATCCGTAATCGATGAGCATCTTGGCGATGTCCATGGTGCTCACTTTGTTTTTAAGCTGGTGTTTGTCATTGAACACACACTCGTGCAGGCTCGGTCCAGAATAGGGCAGGTGATAGTCGTTGGTGAGCGATGCTTTTATATAGTTGGCGTTGAGTACGGCCATTTGCGCGACTTTTTTTATCCCTTCGGGTCCGAGTGACCGGATGTAGGCGTAAGCGCGCAGGAGGATGCCGAAGTTACCGAAGAATGCTTTCATTTTTCCGATACTCTGCGGCCGGTCCGTGTTGAGCCGATATTGGCCCTTGGTGTGCTCGATAACTGGAACGGGAAGGAAAGGTTCGAGCTGGTTTGTGATACCGACTGGGCCTGCGCCAGGTCCGCCTCCACCGTGCGGCGTGGAAAAAGTTTTGTGTAGGTTGAAGTGTAGGACGTCGATCCCCATATTCCCCATTTTCGTCTCACCCATAACCGCGTTCAGGTTGGCTCCATCGCAGTAGACGAGCCCGCCCTTCTTGTGAACGATTTCTGTGATCTTAAGAATATCCGTTTCGAACATGCCGAGTGTGTTCGGGTTGGTCAGCATGATAGCGGCAGTGTCTTCGTCCATCATCGCTTCCAGTTTCTTCGGGTCGATGAGCCCACGACCGTCGGAAGGAATTTGTGTGATGCTATATCCACACAGTGCGGCGCTTGCTGGATTGGTCCCGTGGGCGGAGTCGGGGAGTAGAATCTTTTTGCGCTGGGTTCCTTTCGCTGCGTGGTAGGCGTGAATCATGAGCATGCCCGCCAGTTCCCCATGCGCGCCGGCGGCGGGTTGTAGACACACGTGGTCCATCCCGCTGATCTCCTTGAGGTATTCCTGCAGTTCGAACATGAGTTGCAGGCTTCCCTGAGAAAGCACTTCCGGTGTGTACGGGTGGTGATGAGCAAACCCCGGAAGCGCCGCCAACTCGTTGTTGATCTTTGGATTGTATTTCATCGTGCAGGAACCCAGCGGGTAGAAGTTGGTATCGATGCTGAAGTTCCACTGTGAAAGTCGGGTGAAATGTCGCACCACGTCGAGTTCGGTCAGTTCAGGAAAGTTTTCTATCTGGTCGCGGATTTCTTCCGCCGGTAGGAGCGCTTCGAGTTCCACCTCGGGAACGTCGCACTTGGGGAGCGAATGAGCGGTGCGTCCGGGCGAGCCCATTTCAAACAGAAGCGGTTCGTTGAAAACCAATCCGCGCACGCTGACCGAGGAATCGTTCGCTTGAGAGGAGGTGTTTTTATTCATCGTGGTGGGGCTTTCCAGAAATTGAGGGTTGGTGGGTCCGTTTATCCGTGTAGTCGTTATCTAATAATCGGTCGATATTTTCAAGCACTGTTTCGGGTGTAAGTGAGTCATTGCCACGTTCTTCTAGAACGGCATGTCGGGTATGGATGGGCCCCCAGCGCGCGATCTCTCCGTGTTTGAAGATGACGACTACCGGCGTTTGAACTGCCGACCCCAGGTGCATGATGCCGGTATGGTTACAGAGCAGCAAGTCGCTTTTTCGGATCGCCAGGGCCAGTTCCTTGATCGAAAGGACCGGCAGGCGATTTATTTTTTGACTCATCCCATGGACGAGGCTGTCGATCATCGCCTCCTCGCCCGGACCGCAGATGAACAGAGCTTCGGCTTTTCCGGATTCGATTAATCGCTCGGTGACCGCGCGAAATTTTTCCATTGGCCACCCCCATTCGGCGATGCGGGTGCCGGGTTTGACGAGAACCAGCGGCCGTTTCGGGAAGCGGCGCGTTTCGTTCAGGACTGATTCGACGTTGCGCGCCTCAGTTTCGTTGAAATAAAGCCGAGGCGGCTCTGCGACCTTGTGGATGCCGGCGGTGCGGAGCAGCTCCAGGTTGTTCAGAATCTCATGACGCGGCGGACCTCCTGTCGGCACGCACACGTCGTAGAGCCAGTGCGTTTCTTTATGGGCGTAGCCTATCCGGTAATTTGCCCTGGAGGTTAGGGCGAGAAGCGATGCGGTAGCGCTGAATTTTTTATTGAGCGTGAAAATTACGTCGAAGTGGTGCCGCCTGAGTTTCTGGAAGATGCGTAAGGGACGCTTGCGATTGAGTTCGATGATTTCATCTATGTTCGGATTGCCGGCTAAGATGGATGTGTTGGCGCGATCTATCAGTGCGGTTACGTGAATTTTTGGAAACGAGAGTTTGATCGATTCGTAGACGGGGGTCGAAAGCACCACATCGCCCAGCCGGTCGGGACGTAATACGAGTACGGAGCGGACCGATGCGAAATTGATGGGTAGCACCGATCGTGTACGCGTTATAGAGCAGACGAGCCCTATGATATTCCACAGAGCATGTTTTGCTTTTTGTTCCAGAGTGCGGGCCAGTTCGGCCATAGGTTTGAGCCGTTGAAGAAGGGGAAGGTTCAGTTCAAGGATTCAGCCTGATCGATGAGCATGATGGGTATCTCGTCCTGTATAGGATACTTGAGTTTGCAGGCATTGCAGGTCAACCCGTCTTCTTCTGATGTGAGTTCCAGTTCCCCTTTGCACTTGGGGCAAACCAGAATGTCCAGGAGTTCTTTGTCGAAAGCCATTGAGCTACCTCATTTCTAAGAGTTGGATTCAGGGTGTAACGGTCATCCTGACGTTTTCGGGGACGATTGTTTTTATGGCCCGGTAAACGTCTTCCCCGGTTACCCGGTCCATGCATTCGTGGGTGCCGATAGGGCATTTTCGCTTCCAGCAAAAACTGCAAGGTAGCTCGTGATACACCGCCTGATGTCCAGCCCCGTATGCCCCGTTTCGGGCAGGATGGGTTGGACCCCACACGGAGACGGTGGGAACACCTAGCGCGGCGCAAAGGTGGAGCGGACCCGAGTCGCAACCGACGAACAAAGTGAGTTGTTTGTAGAGCGCGATAGATTCAGAAATTGTTGTGGGCGGTGCCATCCAATAGCGCTGGCGCATGGTATCGGCGATTTGTTTTACCATTTTTTCTTCCCCCGGCCCCCAGGTGAGCAGGATGGAAAACCCGAGCTCTCCGGTCATACGGTCAGCCAGTTGAGCAAACCGCTCAAGGCTCCACAGTTTTGTCGGGAACCCTGCTCCTGGATTGACCGCGGCGATGGGTCGTGCCGTGAGATCTGGATTTTCTTTCATGAATATTTCTGCCTTGCGTTCAGCCTCGGCGGAAACGATCAACGGAAACTCCTGCTTGGGCTGAAAAGTGTTTCCCAGGACCGAAAGTTGCGACAGGTAAAGGTCGACGACGTGTCCGCCGGGAGCGACGTATTCGCTTTGCCGGTTGTTGAACCAGGTGTTTATTTTTTCCCGACAGTTGTTACGGTGAAATGCGGCGCGGTTGGGCGCGCCGGTCAAGCGGGCGAGGATCCCCGTTTTTATTAATCCCTGCAGGTCGAAGGTCCAGTCAAAGCCGCGTTTTTTCAGGAGCCGGCGGGTTGCCGAGATTTCGCGCAGGGTTTTACCGTTCCAGTGCTTGCGCCAGTGTTTTAGGCGCACGGGGATCACCTCGTCGAGGTCCGGGTTGCCGTTGAGCAGTTCGCGGTAGCGTTCTTCCACCATCCACGCGATGTAAGCGTTGGGATAGCCGGCCCTGAGAGTGCGAAGAAACGGCAGGGCGTACACTACATCGCCGAGTGAGCTGAGTTTAACGATCAGAAATTTTCGTTTAGGTGTGTTCACGGTCAGTCTCGGCGGGAGGCCGGGTTTTCAGAAAACCCAGCATCTTGGAATAAAGGTATTTGTTCCCCAGGTAGCCTATCAAGATACCACATAGCGCCCCGCCCAGGACGTCCGAGGGATAATGCACGCCAAGATACACCCTGGAATATCCTATCAGAATAGCCAGCGTGTATAGAGCATAGGCGGTTTTTTTATAGGACAAGCCGACCAGAGTGGCGGCGGTGAATGAGTTGATCGCGTGGTTCGAGGGAAAGGAGAAGCTGTTGGAACAATTGGCGATTTCCCTCAAACCGGAAAGAACATGGCACGGCCGGTCGCGCGCGACCAGTTCTTTGGCCATAGCGCCCAGGAAATCGGAGAGTCCGACGGCAAGGCCTGTCGCGAGAAGGAGGGCGAGTCCCCGCATTCGCTTGAACCAGAGAAGGAGCACCACGCCAACACCCCCGATTGCATAAAAATTCTGCTTAATGGAGATGAACTGCATGAATTCTAGGAAGCTTCGGGATTGAAAATGCGTATGGATCCAGTAGAATAGCGCAGCGTCCAGGTCAGAAAAAATAGCTTGATCCTCTTGAAAAATGGAGTGATGGCTCTCTTTAGACTCAAATTTTAGGGGGTTCGGGGCGGGGAGTCAAACCATTTATGGCGGCCTGATTTGTGGCGCGATGCAGGCCCTTTTGTAAAGCGACTTCATGAAAAGACGACACGACAATGCCTTGATTCTTTTTGCCCGTGACCCTGTGGTGGGGCAGGTGAAAACCCGCCTCAACCCGTTTCTCGATCCGCAAACCATTTATGATCTGTACCTGTGTTTTCTTGCAGACAGCATCGATACCCTGTGTCTGGTGGAGTCGGCCGATCGGTTCGTCGGCATTAAGCCCTCGAACCTTTCGGGATATTTCGATCGGTTGGATCCGTCCTGTGCCATCTCCGTTTTTGTGCAGGAGGGTCAGGACCTTGGGGAACGTATGCAGAATGCGTTTGCATCTCGTTTTGCCGAAGGATACGGTAAGGTGGTCATCATCGGGGCCGACAGCCCGAGCCTGCCCACGAGATACATCCATCAGGCGTTTGCCTCGAACCGGGATGTGGTCCTGGGACCCAGTGTGGACGGGGGGTATTATTTGATCGGGATGTGCGGGAACGTAGTGGACTTGTTTGAAGGTGTCACCTGGGGTGGGAACACGGTGCTCGAACAGACCCGTGAGCGACTGGAGCGAAGCGGTGCATCTCTGGAGCTTCTGCCTACGTGGTACGATGTGGACCGGCCCGAAGATTTAAAGTTTTTAAAAACCCATCTTGAGTTAATGGCTGCTGCAAGCCACGGCGAGGGGAAGTCGACCCGGGAGTTCTTGGGACAAATATCTTTGTGACCCCTTTCAAAAAATGGAAACCCAGACTGTGAAAATTATCAAATATTCCGACGCGGATTTTAAATCGGCTCTGGAAAAGATTGTACACCGATCCAATACCGATCTGGCAAGTCACGACGATACCGTTCGCGAGATTCTGAACGGGATCCGGCGCGAGGGAGATTCGGCGCTGCTGGAATACACCCGGCGGTTCGACCGTTACGATCTCACCCCCGATCGCTTGAAGGTGACGCGCGAGGAAATCAGCGAGGCCTACGGCAAGGTTAACGAGGCGGAAATCGAGGCCCTGAAACAGGCTGCGGGGAACATCCGCAAATACCACGAACGCCAGATCCAGAAGTCCTGGGAGTACGAAGAGGAGGGCGTGACGCTGGGGCAGGTCATCCGTCCGCTGGAGACGGTGGGAATCTATGTTCCGGGCGGCAAGGCCTCCTATCCTTCGTCCGTACTGATGAACGCCGTGCCCGCGAAGGTCGCGGGGGTGGAAACGGTTGTGATGTGCAGCCCAGCCCCAGATGGTCACTGGAGCCCGCACGCGCTTGTCGCCGCCGACCTCGCCGGGGTGAACGCGATCTATAAGGTAGGTGGAGCCCAGGCGGTGGGGGCGATGGCTTACGGGACGCGGACCATTCCAAGAGTGGACAAGATTGTGGGGCCGGGAAATATTTATGTGGCACTGGCGAAGCGGCTCGTGTTCGGGGTCGTCGATATCGACATGATTGCCGGGCCCAGCGAAATTCTGATCGTAGCCGACGACAGTGCGCGCGCCGATTTTATTGCCGCCGACCTGCTGTCTCAGGCCGAACACGACGAGGAGGCGGTGCCTGTTCTGGTCACCCCGTCCGAGCCGCTGGCCCACGCGGTGCTGGAGGAGCTGGAGAAACAGACCGGCCAGTTAAAAAGGCAGTCGATCATTAAAGAATCCCTGGCGGGGCAGTGCCGGCTGTTCGTTTCTGCGTCTTTGGATGAAGCCATCGACATAGCCAACCGCATCGCACCTGAGCATCTGGAATTGGCGGTGGATGACCCGAGGGCCTCTGCCGAACGCATTAAAAACGCGGGGGCTATTTTTCTTGGGCACTATACTCCCGAGGCCATCGGAGACTACTTTGCCGGACCCAACCATGTCCTGCCCACCAGCGGGACGGCCCGGTTTTCGTCGCCGCTTGGAGTTTATGATTTCATTAAACGAACGAGCCTTATTTCGTACACCCCGGCGGCATTGAAAAAGGCCGGTCCTCCGGTGGGTGTTTTGGCTGGGATGGAGCATCTCGACGCTCATGCCAATGCGGTGAATTTGAGGGTTCGCGAAGCGCCGGATGAGGGGGCCTGAGCGAGCGCGATTTTCGAGGAAAATAGGGTCCGATTTGTCTTGACAAGGAAAGTGGGCCCATGTTAAATAACTGCGATCATTTGGGGTCGTGTGCCTGAATGAGGCCGGGACCCGAAGGGGGCTTGGAAGAGCTTTAAAATAAGTGACTTACAAGACCATGAATTCGCCTTGATGGTTCTGTATTGTAGAGCTTGAGGGGGAGTTTTGGTTTTTGAAGCGGTTCGCCCCGTGGGGGAAAATATTTTTTTTCGGGCCGGATTTTTTCCTGGGAATGACGACACGGATTTTAAACGTAGATAACGTTCCTTTATACAGCAGTATACAGTCGGGATTTTTCGAATTAAGCATATCCAGATCAATTATTCATACCTAAGAGTATCCCATGAGAAGGTCCACAAAGGAGGACAAAGCCATGTTGGGGAAAGAGATTCGGAGTTTTAAGATTCTGCCCATCGCGCTGGTTCTGGCGTTTGCGATGTACCTGGTGCCCGGACTGGTAAGTGATGCCTTGGCGAAGGAAGCTTTTGCGGAACAGGTTTTCGCGGAGCAGGCTTTTGCGAAGGAGGTTCTGGCTGATGAGGCTGACGCTGAAGGTGAGGGCGAGCCTGAAATCGAATGGAGTCAGGACGTTTTCTACAAAGATTTTGAAGGCAACCCGCTTAAGGGGCCGGTCAGCGGACACCCCGCTCCCGAGTTGGGCGAGACCGATTACAACAACTATGGTTTCGCCCCGAGCCGGATGATCCTTTGGATTGCGAACCAGCAGCACCTGTACTTCGGTAGTTTCGTTCTGGCGGTTCCGATCTTTTGTATGCTCATCGAGTTCATCGGCATACGGGCCCGCGAAAGCGACCCGGTCATGTCGGAAAAGTACGACAAGCTGTCTCACGACCTCATGAAGGTCAGCCTGACGGCCTACTCCTGGACCGCGATTCTCGGCGGTATCCTGCTCTTCACGTTCATCACCCTATTCCCTGGTTTCTTCAAATACATGGCAACGATTTTCCGTCCGGTCATGCATGTTTATGCGTTGATGTTCCTGGCGGAGAGTGGCGTTCTTTATGTTTACTACTACGGCTGGGACAAGATGAATGACGGTGGGTTCCTGAAATGGGTCCACTGCAGCATCTCTGTTCTGCTCAACCTGATCGGTACGGTTCTGATGTACCTTGCCAACTCGTGGGCCACCTTCATGCAGGCTCCTGGCGGGATCGACGAGCAGGGCCGGTTCCTCGGCAACATCTGGCACGTCATCCATTCCACCCTGTGGAATCCGGTCGGCGTTCATCGTATCCTTGGCAATATTGTGTTCGGTGGCGGTATCGTTGGCGCGTACGCCGCGTACCATTACCTGACGGCGAAAGATGAGGAGACAAGGGCCCATTATGACTGGGTCTGTTACGTCGCCATGTTCATTTGTATTTTCGGTTTGATCCCTCTGCCCTTTGCGGGTTACTGGCTGATGAAGGAAGTCTATGCATTCCGTCAGCAGATGGGGATCACCCTGATGGGCGGCATCATGGCGTGGCTGTTCATCATTCAGGCGGTGATGATTGGCTTGTTGTTCTTCGCTGCGAACTCCTACCTGCACAATGGTATGGCGCGGGTCAAGGGATCGGAGCGCTATATGAAATACTGCAAGTACATGGTTCTGCTGCTGATCGTGTGTTTTACGATGTGGATGACTCCGCATACGATCGTGATGACCCCGGCGGAACTGAAGGAGATGGGTGGCGCACAGCACCCCATTGTCGGTCACTTCGGTGTGATGTCGGCTAAAAATACCGCGGTCAACCTGATGATCCAGTGTACGATCTTGTGCTTCCTCTTGTACCAGCGGTCGAACAAGAAGATTAAGGTGCCGTGGGCGACCTCCGGCAACTGCTGGATCTCGGCGATCTTCGTCGGCGCCGCTATCAACACCATCTTCCTGGGTGTCTATGGTTACTACCTTCCCGCCAACCAGCGGGTGGGTCTCTCCGTGCCCCAGGTGTGCAGCACACTCACTACCCTGTTCGCCGGTACGGCGATCAACATCTCCATGTTCAAGGACTCGGAATCCATGGGCGAAATCAAGTGGGGCACCCAGTCCAAGGTGGGTGTTTACGCCATTTTCCTCCTGGCGATTTCGTTTACTTGGCTGATGGGGCTGATGGGTTATATCCGGTCTTCCGTGCGGCTTTTCTGGCACGTGACCGAGGTGGTTCGTGACAACTCGGTTGATGCTTATACCCTGACCATTGGGGAGGCCGGGAAGATGCTGACATTCAATACCCTGTTCGTCTGGGTACAGTTTGTGACTGTTTTCTGGGTTGCCAGCCTGACTGCGAAGAAGGGGAAAGCGGAAGCTCCCGACGCGGTTCCGGTCCCGGCCCAGCAACAGCAATAATTATTGCCAATTTCGAGATTTTTTATAAATCTTTTAAGTAAATATTCTGAATACCTAAAGGGAAGGAGTTAGAGGAATGCTGCCAGAGCAACAGGACATTCTATGGACT
>CAJWLY010000016.1 GCA_913043155.1 uncultured Nitrospinaceae bacterium
ACGGATACACTACTGATATTCAAAAAAACTAGCATTTTAAATGGGTTGGGGGGAGGCGGCCCCGCATCTTGCTAGGATTGTCAAAGTTCTTGAGTTTTTTCGAAAAAATATTTACTGTTTCCAAGGTTAAGATACATATTCTTATCTGGGAAGGGTTTTGATGTTCTAGGGGGCCGGGAAGGTCCCCCCGGAGATGGCGCTTGAAGCACAGCGTGGTTTTGAAGTGCCATCCCCAAGATATGGAGAACAGGAAACCGGAACTGTTGCGAGACAGGGGTCCGGTTTTTTTGTTTTTAGCGGGGGGCCACCGCGTGCTGAACATTTGTCCCCGTGCTTTACTGGAATCCTTCGGTAAATTGTTGTACAACTAGACTTTGTTTCCAGCAATCTCGATCGTTAGAAAAGAATAGTGCTCATGTTTCGATTTTCAATTTATGCAGGAATTTTAATGATGTGCGGAATCCTTTTCGCTTGTAACGGCGGAGAGGAGGCAAAGGGTCCGGTCATCCAGCCAAAAAAGGAGTCGACTTGGGTCAAAACCGAGAAGGTGCGCACGACTAAGGAGGAGGCGGTCTCGGGCAAGGACAAAAGTCTGGCCCTAATTCCGGTAAACGCTTCTCTGGCCAAACAGCTCAACCAGAGCAAGCCGGGTGGAATGGCAGTCACGGACCAAGTTTCGTGTCTAGCCCGGGTAGAATCTATGGATCTACGGCGTACCGCCGTTCAGAAAGCGGGTGGAGTGTGGCATGCCTTTGAGCGAAACACCGATTCCAAAGCGTATTCGTCCAATGGTATGCAACTCGACAGCACGACGAACCAAATGATCCATGGGTTGAAACATTTGTGCCGGACCGCGGAGGGCGTGCCGATTACCGATCTGGCAAGGAAGATTTCTAAAAAGGTCGATACCTACGGGTGGGATGAAACGAGAAGGATACTCCTCGGTCGGGGGGAACACCCGGAAGATATCGACATAATGTTGGAGTATGCTGAGACCGCAAAAAATGAGACTACAAGGAAGGTAGATTTTCCAGCAATCGGCAAACTCATTGCCCACGTGGAACCATTGATCGATCTGTACGAAGATTTATCGCGCCGGTCAGTGGACGCACAAACAGTAGACGCTTTTCTTTCCGATGCGGTCACCCTACTCAAGGTGATCCGCGAGTTTGCTGGCCACGATCCGCTTATGACCCTGGCGCTGAAAGAAGACAACCAAGTTCCGTATGCCCACCCCGACCAGGACATGTAAACGGGTTAAAGCCCGGCGCGGGACGGCCCCCAGGTATCTATCTGAGTTCTAGTTCAGTGTCGTTGTGGAGGGGCGGGTCGTGACAGAGGTCTTGCGCGATCTTGTTTTTGCGGTGGGTTTCCTATCTCGTTTGAATTTGCTTCCGAACACTTTCTCAATAACCTCGTCCATATCTTTAACTGGATGAAAGGTCATGCCTTTCCGAATGTTTTCCGGGATATCAGGGATGTCTTTTTCGTTATCCTTGGGTAGGATGATGTTGAAGACCTCTCCCCGGTGCGCCGCTAAGGTTTTTTCTTTGAGTCCACCGATGGGTAGAATTTTTCCACTAAGCGTCAACTCCCCGGTCATGCTGATGTCATGACGCAGGGGGATGTTGGTGAGTGCCGAGACCATGGCGACGGCCATTGTGAGACCAGCCGACGGGCCGTCCTTGGGCACCGCTCCTTCAGGGATGTGAACATGGATGTCGGTTTTTTGGTAGAAATCTTTTTTCAGTCTGAACTCTACCGCACGGGAACGAACATAACTGAGCGCCGCTTGGGCCGATTCTTTCATAACATCACCCAGTTTTCCAGTGGGCGAGAGCTTGCCGCTTCCCGGTAGAACAGTGGCTTCGATCGACAACAATTCTCCGCCAAACTCGGTCCAGGCAAGACCTGTAGCAACGCCAATAGGCAACGGTTCGTTTGCCGGCCGTGGCTGGAATTTGGGTATGCCTAGGTAGTCGGGCAGTGTTTTGGGCTCGACTTTTACGGAATAGCTCTTCCCTTTTTCCACCACTTTCCTCGTGACTTTGCGGCAAACGGTAGCGATTTCACGTTCCAGGTTGCGCACCCCAGCTTCCCGCGTGTATTCGTGTAGAATACGGTGCAGGGCGTCTTTGCTGAACCGAACGTTTTTCTTCATCAACCCGTGTTCCTTTAGTTTTTTTGGGATGAGAAATTTTTCAGCGATGCCCCGTTTCTCGTCATCCGTGTAGCCGTGAAGCCGAATCACTTCCATGCGGTCGAGGAGTGGCTGGGGGATAGTATGAAGCAGGTTGGCGGTGCAGATGAATAGCACCTGCGACAGATCGTAGTCGACTTCCAGGTAATGATCGTTGAAGCTGGCGTTTTGTTCCGGATCGAGTGCTTCTAGCAAGGCCGATGCAGGGTCACCGCGGAAGTCGGAGCTCATTTTATCGACTTCATCTAGCATAAACACTGGATCCATGGTGTTCGCCTTTTTCATCCCCTGAATGATTTTTCCGGGAAGCGCACCGATATAGGTTCGTCGGTGGCCTCGAATCTCTGCTTCATCGCGGATGCCGCCCAAGGAAACGCGAACGAACTTTTTTCCTGTGGCGCGGGCGATGGATTGGCCGAGCGAGGTTTTGCCTACGCCAGGCGGTCCTACAAGGCACAGGATGGGTCCTTTAATTTTCTTGACCAGTTTCAGCACGGCTAAGTGCTCGATGATGCGTTCTTTAATCTTCTCCAAGCCGTAGTGGTCTTTATCGAGCACTTTCTGCGCATCCGGGATTTTTATTTTTTCTGCACCCGTGCCTTTTTTCCAAGGCAGGTCGATGAACCACTCGATATAAGTACGTGAGACGGTTCCCTCCGCTGACATTGGTTGCATGAGTTCCAGCCGGCCCAACTCCTTCATGACCTTTTCGTGTACTTCCTTGGGCATCTTGGCTTTTTTTATTTTCTGTGCGAGTTCATCGACGTCGGACTTGAACTCGTCGCGCTTGCCCAGTTCTTTCTGAATGGCCTTGATCTGTTCATTCAGATAGAACTCTTTCTGACTGCGTTCCATTTGTTTGCGCACGCGCCCGTGTACCCTTTTTTCGATTTTGAGGATTTCTAACTCCGACTTAAGGATCCCAAGTAGTTTATTCAGGCGGTCTGCTGGATTAAACGTTTCCAGCAGGTCCTGTTTGTCGGAGGTTTGAAATACCATATAGGCGGCGATAGTGTCGGCATAGCGATGCGGTTCGGCAATGTTGGTGCTAGCCGAAACTGCCTCGAGCGGTATTTTCTGGTTCAGCTTGACGTGTTGCTCGAACACGCTGCCCACGCTTCGCATGAGGGCTTTGAGCTCTGGGGTGGCCTGCTCGTTTTCATGAACGCGGTCGACCTCGACCTCGTAAAAATCGGGATTGCTGGTGAAGGCGGTGATGCATCCACGTTGCAAGCCCTCAACCAGAACCTTCATGGTGCCATCGGTCAGCTTGAGGATTTGCAGGATGTTGGCAACTGTACCCGTTTTGTGAATATCGTCGGGTGTAGGATCGTTGTTGTTAGGATTGCGCTGGGTGGCCAGAAAAATGTTTTTTTGTTCAGCCATGGATTTCTCCAGGGCGGAAATGGACTTGTCACGTCCGACAAACAGTGGGATCACCATGAATGGAAAGACAACGATGTCCCGGAGCGGAAGAAGCGGTAGCCGGGTTTGTTCAGAACTCATTCAGCTAGCCTGCTTTCGTTTGTGGTAAACGAGGAGAGGTTCTTCGCCGTTCGTGATCACCTCTTCGTTGATCACCACCTCTCTAATATCCTGCTGCGAAGGTAGATCAAACATGGTGTCGAGCATATTGTCCTCCAGTACTGCGCGTAGGCCGCGGGCACCGGTTTTCTGTACGATTGCCTTTTCAGCGATTGCCCGTATGGCACCTTCAGTGAATTTGAGCTTGACGTCTTCAAATTCGAAGAGCTTCTGGTATTGTTTGGTCAGCGCGTTCTTTGGTTCTGAAAGAACTTTCATTAGGGCTTCTACGTCGAGTTCCTTGAGGGTGGCGACGACCGAAAACCGGCCGACAAACTCAGGAATGAGACCATATTTAAGCAAGTCTTCGGGTTGAACCCGCTGAAGGGTGACATCGCAGTCGGTTTTGTTTTTCGTTACCAACTCCTGCCCAAATCCGAGGGTTTTTTTACCGATTCGGTTGCGAATAATGCCTTCGAGTCCGACAAATGCTCCGCCACAGATGAAAAGAATATTGGTGGTATTGACCTGCAGAAATTCCTGGTGCGGGTGCTTGCGCCCGCCCTGCGGAGGAACACTGGCGGTCGTGCCTTCGATAATCTTGAGCAGAGCCTGTTGCACCCCTTCCCCGGACACATCACGGGTGATGGATGGATTTTCCGTTTTACGGGATATTTTATCTATTTCGTCTATATAAATGATTCCCCGTTCCGCTTTTTCCACATCATAGTCGGCGGCTTGGAGAAGTTTAAGTATAATATTTTCCACATCTTCGCCCACGTATCCCGCTTCGGTTAGTGTGGTGGCGTCGACGATAGTGAACGGTACGTCGAGGATTCGTGCCAGGGTTTGTGCCATCAGCGTTTTGCCCGAACCGGTTGGGCCGATGAGAAGGACGTTGCTTTTTTGAAGCTCTACATCTTCCGTTTCCACGTTGGAGTCGACTCGTTTGAAGTGATTGTGGACTGCGACCGACAGGATTCGTTTACAGCGTTCCTGTCCGACGATGTAGTGATCGAGGTGATGATAAATGTCCTTTGGTTTGAGGAGGTGCTGAAAATCTTCGCTCTTTTCCTGTGCCCACTCCTCCACCATGATCTCGTTGCACAACTCGATGCATTCGTCGCAGATGAACACGGTGGGACCAGCAATCAGTTTTTTTACTTCTTCCTGGCTCTTACCGCAGAACGAACACCGGTAATTGCCGCTACCCGATGAACTTTTTTTGCCCATGGAGTTCCTCGTAGAGGGTTGAAGAAAGAGGGAAACATGCTCCCTTCATGTTTTACTTTTTCTTTTTATCGTCCTGCTCTTCGCGCTGGGTGATCAATCGATCGATCAACCCGTATTTTTTTGCCTCTTCGCCCGTCATGTAGTGATCGCGCTCGGTATCTTCACGTACCTTCTTCTGATTCTGTCCAGTGTGTGCCGCGATGATAGTGTCCAGGATTTGGCGGATGCGCGTAATCTCTTTAGCCTGAATTTCGATGTCCGTGTGCTGCCCCTGAAATCCGCCGCTCGGTTGGTGGATCATGATCCGGGAATGGGGCAGCGCAAACCGCTTGCCCTTTGTGCCCGCCGCCAATAGCAGGGCACCCATGCTAGCTGCCTGACCGATGCAGATGGTTTGTACATCGGGCTTGATGTACTGCATGGTGTCGTAGATGGCCATACCCGAGCTGACTTGGCCGCCCGGACTGTTGATATACAGGTAAATGTCCTGTTCCGGCTCGTCCGATTCCAAAAACAGCATTTGGGCGATGATTAAGTTGGCGATGTGGTCATCGACCGCCATACCCAGGAAAATGATCCGATCTTTGAGCAGGCGCGAATAAATGTCATAAGAGCGCTCGCCGCGACTGGTTTGTTCAACAACAATGGGAACCAACTGGTTGTGGGTCTGTGTCATAGTATCTCTTAAATGTTGGGAAAAGTTGCTGGAATAAGAGTGTCTCCTCAGCATGAAAAACACACCGGGAGAAAAGGATAAGCCTTTAAAAATTAAATAGATATATATGCTGTTCCTTAATTATCTTTAATATCGTCTTTTCTGTCAACTATTTCTTCCTTGATCTGGGTCTTCTCCATCACGGCGTCTAGGGTCTTATCCCGTTTGATTCGACTCTGCAGGCGCAGCAGAACACCGCTTTTTGCCCATTCCTTTTTCATCTTTTTGGCATCGGTTTCTCCGAGCATCCTTACAAGATTATTGATTTCGGCGTTAAGTTCGTCTTCGCTGACTTTAATATTCAGGTCCGTGGCCAACTGGTCGAGTAAAAACTCCTGTTGCAGGAGCCGGATCGCTTCGTCGCGGTACTTTTTCTTCTGTTCATCCGTGACCTGCACATCTTCCTCGCCGGTATCTTCCATTTTCTCTTGGAGCGGTTGTTCCTTTTTCAATTCCTGAGCTACCATGTGTTTGATCTGCTCTTCGATGAGCCCCGCGGGAATCTCGATGGAGTTCATCCCGACAATCTTTTCGGCGACTTCTTTTTTAGCGTTCTGACGCGCGTCCTTGCGCGCATGTTCTTCCAGCTCCCCGCGAATCTTCTGTTTCATGTCGTCCAGATTTTCATACTTGCCTTTCGGCTCGGTGTTTTTGGCGAACTCGTCATTGAGTTCGGGCAATTGCTTTTCCTGGATTCCTTCAAGAAAGACATGAAACATCACGTCCTTGCCGGCGATGGATTTGTTGGTGTAGCTGTCCGGAATCTTGACTGGAATATCTTTTTCCTCACCCGGCATCATGCCGACCAGCTGATCCCCCATGCCTTTGAGAAGGTTTTCCGAGCCAATCTGGACTACATGTCCCTTACCTTCCCCGCCTTCGAACGGTTTACCGTCGAGCGTTCCCTTGTGGTCGAGCTTGACGAAATCCTTCTCTCGAACTGCTCGGTCGGTCACTTGAATGTTCTTTCCCTGACGCTCTCGGTAATAGTTGATGACTCGGTCGATCTCCTCCTCAGTCACGCGTGGGATCTTAAGCGTGATGTTGATTCCAGAACAATCGGCGACTTCAAACGAGGGCACAATTTCTACTGAAGCCGAAACACTGATATCTGTTCCTTCCTCGGCTTGGACTTCCAAGAGTTTCGGCGGACCTACCGCGCGCAGCCCCTGTTCATCCATTACATTGGCGACCCACTCACTGATGAGTTGGGTCAGCACCTCCTGCTTGACATTAGGGCCGAATCTTTTTTCCAGAACCGAAAGCGGAGCCTTGCCCGGGCGAAACCCCGGAATTTTTACCTCCCGAGCTAGGGACCGGTAGGAATTGTTGACTCGGGTTTTGTAGTCCTGATGAGGGATGTCGAACTTGATTTTCTTGTTGCAGGAGTTGATGTCTTCAATTTGTACGTTCATTATTCAAATAACCAGGAAAAATAAATGCGAAGGGGGGGATTCGAACCCCCACGGTTGCCCACTGGGTCCTAAACCCAGCGCGTCTGCCAGTTCCGCCACCCTCGCTAAGGTCGGGTTAACTTTTATAATATCGGGATTTTATAGCACCAACCAGGCGCCTTTTCAATTTAGCGCGGGTCGGTGGAGGAAATCAATGTTTTTTACCCGGTGACCTTTCAGTAGGTATTATTTTTAGGGTTTGTCTTATTTAGGTCTGGACTTGGGTTTGTGATTCGCAGGGGCTATGGCGTGGCCGGGTGGATGGAACCCCTTTGGGACCGTGCTGTTGGGGCGGATCCAGTTGTTCTTGCCAACCAGGGTTCCGGGGCAAATTACCGCGTTACAACCCACTTCGACATTGTCGCCAAGAACGCCTCCGAGCTTGGAAAGCCCGGTCCTCACCGGTCCGTTCTCCATGGGGATTTCGATGGGGTGGATGAAATCATCCTGCTTTTCTTTCAGGCTTCGGAACTGAACATTGGCCAAGCGTGATCCCGCCCCTAAATTGACATAGCTTCCCAGAATGCTGTCGCCGATGTAGTTGAAATGCCCTGCTTCGACATGATTCATGAGCACACTGTTTTTGATCTCGGTGCAGTGTCCGATTATGCACCGGTCACCAGCTAGCACGTTGCCGCGTAAGTAGGCGCCCTGACGGATATCATTTTTTCTGCCGATGATCGCAGGACCCTTGATGACCGCAGTGGGCTCAAGCATCGTTCCCTCGCCAATCCAGATTCCCAGAGTCTCTGACACAACTGGTCGCTCCAGCTTGATCCAGTGTTCCACAAGGATTCCCTTGGCCGAATCACCTGAGTCAGCAGTGAGGCCTTGTACGGATTCCAACGGAGCCCCCCTCGCATCCGCATGATTCAAGGCTGTCCGGATAAGTTCTTCAAGGTTCTTAAGCGGATCCCACACCTGCTCAATGTTATTGAAGATATAGCCGTGAGCGAATTCGTCGAGGTGGGGGAAGTAAATATTTTTTAAAGAATTCATGTCGCTGACCGCGCTCCAATAGGGGGCTTAAAACGCGAGGTTATATATGACGGCGAGTTAAGTTTCTTTCCTGTCCAAATTTGGGGTGCTGGTACATTCACTGTTTGTTGACTCCCGACAGGGGTTTAGGTCTTTGCTGAGCAGAATACCATTTTCCTATGGAAGTCAGGGCATAACCTTTCGCGGTGAGACTGATCAAACCCTGCTTGATCATTTCAGTCAAAACCCGGCTTCCAGATTCTTTGTCCAGCTTAAGTCGTGCCTCCGGGACCGGTCCAGTCACGACCTGGTTCAAAACAACCGATTCTATCCTGTAAAAAGAGCTGTTGCTGTCCTTCATGGTTGACAAAAGGACGCGGATGCACAGAAGGCCGATTTTTTTCAGTCTAGGGCCATCCCGTTTTGCCCCACGAAGGTTGATGCTGGTTTTGTTTTCCGTCCCAGAGTTTCGAACAAATACCGCTGCCCGCGAACCGTTTTTAAGTGTGAGGGAAACATACAACATGTCCAGTTCCTCGGAGAACCGGATGATTCGCGGTTTGAATCCCATGCCCCTTCCCTCTTCGTAGATAACTTTTTTAAGGCGGTTCCAAACAGCGGAATTCAGATGAAACAGCTCTTTCTTGACATAGTAGGTATAAAGAGTCTTTTTGAATCCTGGGGGGAACGGATGCCTCAGGGTTGAAAAATAGGTTCGTACTGATTTCGAACCCAGGAGAAGCTGCGTGGCGGCAAAGGTGTTGATGGCGCTTTTGAGCCCGTTCCCAAAAAAAACCGGGACCCGCCTTCCGTCCTCGCTGGCGAGGTATCCGGTGGTAATATTGTGTCCTGTTTCTTCACTGCCGACGGCGAAGGAGAACGACTCGCTCTCGAGTCCCATAGGGTGGCCCGTTTTTTTATTTTTTTTGCCTAAAGCATCAACTTTTGATTCCAGTTCGTAGAATCTCATGATATCGAGGGTGTCGCTTTTTTGGAAGCTTTGCCACTTCTTGATCATGGCATTGAGCGGAGCTGTGCCGCCGATCTTTTTTTTGAGGTTACAGATTCGAGTTTCGGTGATCAGGTTGGCGATTCGGAGCAGGATCCATTTATCCCCGACCGCTGTGAGGGTGGGGCGAAGACCGAGAGCCTCGACGGCGATGGTTATGTTGAGATCGCTTTCAACTGTATTGATATAGTTTGTTCCGGCGTACCGACTAGGATCGGAGGCTACTAGGTATCGGGCTTGGAGAAAGGCGGTTTCATCTCCGCTCAGGACTAGCAGGGCGTCCTTGGACGGATCGTATTCCAGTCGGTAGAATCGATCGCCGTCGGCGTCGAAGATCGCACCGCAGATTCTTTGTTTTCCGGTGGCGACGGTGCGGCGGTGCTTATACCCGAGTTCCAGTAGTTTGAGAATGGCCCGGTGCCTGGAAAACAGGCCAGCACCTTTTCGGACCATTTCCCGCGTAATCAGGGGCTTTCCTTCCAAGTCGGCGACACCGCTGTTGAGGTTGACGTTGCCGTTGAGTCTGGCGTTCAACTCGACCACCTTGCCGAACCCTGCCCGGCGAAACGTATCCGCAGCAATTTTGGAAAGCGATCCATTGGCCGCATCGACCACAAGGATTATATCCTTGAACAGGCAGGCTGCCCGATCTAAAGGGACCCATGTGTTTTCCGGTGCTAGAGAAAACCTAGAAAACAACTCCAGCGCTTCTTTTCGGCAATCGACCTGTTTTCCTCTGAGCGTAAGTTTATTCAGTTGGGAAGGGCGGGTTTCGAGGACAGCGCGCGTGAGTGTCTCGTCGTTTTGCGGCAAAAGTTTGAGCCCGCGAAATGAACAAAACGTTTTGATCCCGTTTTGGTCTTTTGGGTTGTGCGATGCGGTGATCATGAATCCGCCGCGCGCCTTCTTGTAAAGGAGGTACATTGGGACCAGCGGGGTGGGGACCACGCCTAGGGTCAGTGCGTTTGCTCCTGCTTTCCGGATTCCACTGATAGCGGCGGAGGTGAACTCTCCGCTAGGATCGCGCGGATCCCAGCCGATCACGATACCGTCACCAGTTTTACAGGCACCGTCGCGCATCAATTGTTTGACATGCGCGAAGGCGTAGAGCTCCATAAATTTTTCTGTGATGACTCCGCGTTTCAGGAAGGCTTCTTGAGGTGTCAGGCCGCCTACTTTGGGAGAAGACGAGAGGGTTGTCTCGCACCGGATGCCGTCGGTTCCCTGCAGACGAAAGCCGGGCGCTTTCCCTTTACTTTTCTTGGATGTTCTGGGGTGTTGTTTGGTGGTCAACAATAGAGAACCGGGCGATGGGTTTGGCGGGACGACAGTGCTTTCATATCAGGTGTGCGATCTTACCACAAGGCTCGGAATAACAAGAAGCCGGGTCTGTTTGAAAAATAGGTTCTTGCGGCAGCGGTGAAGAATTTTGCGCTAATCCTATATTAGGAGACAAGCCGCTCCCTATTTCTCAAACGGCTGAAGCCGCAGTAAACCCAAAAAGCGTGGATTTTCCATCATAAGGCAGGCGCTTTGACGTTCGAGCGGCACAATTCCCCTTTTCCTGTCAATTTTTCACTTGCCATGGAGCTCGAATCTGGGTTAACTCATTTAAAATAAAGGGATATTTTAATTTAGTGGCTTACTCAGACTTGGCACAGTCCTTGCTGTATTTACTTGTATGACGTAAACGCCTAACCCATTCAGCTATAAAAAGTTCTGGTTGTCTGGGGTGGGGTTTGACACGCGGGGACATCTAAGGCATCTTTCCGAGTTTTTTTAATAGCTTGTGAGGCTGGAAGGACCCTTGGTAATTGAAGTTCTCCGTTTAGAGCGACAAGCAACAAAAGCTAGCTTAGGCCGATTAAGGAATACTGTGGTGGAATTTTGCCGGCCCCTTTCGGGGTCAAATCAATTCAGGGTACTGTTATTGTTGCTGGTTTGGGTAGGGGCCGGTTTGTCCTTTTACGGGAAATCCCATGCCAAGACCACCCTAGACGAGCGTGCCCGCGCTTACAAACAGGCAGCGCCTCAACAGGTTGACCCGAGACTCGGAGAGGAGCCTCCCCCCCAATCCAACATGGTTCCTGTTAAACCCGAGGGCCTGAAGCCAATGTTTCCTGAAGGGCTGGATGAAGTCAAATTCGTTTTCAAGCGCCTGCACATTCATGGAGCCACCGTGTATGAGCAGAAACATTTTTGGCCCTTCTACAAAAAGTATTTGAAGCAGGAGGTGACCCTCCGCCATATCTACGAGATTGCGCAGAAAATTACGAACAAATATCGGAGTGATGGGTACATTCTATCCAAGGCCATCGTGTCGTCTCAGCAAATCCAGGGCGGCACGGTTCACATCCAGATTTATGAAGGCTACATCGACAAGATACAAATCAAAGGACCTGTGCGCGGCCCGCGCAAACTACTTAATATGTACCGGAAAAAAATCCTTCGTTCACGTCCGTTGCGCGCACGTGATTTGGAGCGTTACCTACTCTTGATCGACGACCTTCCGGGAGTGTCTGCTAAATCAGCGCTTATCCCTTCCGAGGACAAGTTGGGCGCGTCAGATCTCACCCTGACCTTTAAGGATAAAGCTTTCGCTGATCATGTCAGTACGGACAGCCGGGGTTCGGAGTTCAATGGTTCGCGTCAGTTTCCCGGAGAAGTCGACACCAGTTCCCTGTCGGGTGAATACAAAGATGAGGGGATTCAGGGAGCTATGGCCAGCCAGGCCGAAGACTTCCTGTTCATGAACGCCTCCACTGATCTGCCAGTTAGCCAGGCAGGCACCCGGTTGTTTTTCTCCAGTTCGATCATCCGGTCGGAACCGAGTTCTACCTTTGAGCGTTTTGAGGTGGGGGGTGACAGGTCAACGATCACCATGAGGCTCACGTATCCGTTCCTCCGATCGCGCAGCGAAAACCTAGTGGCTCATTTGGGGCTTACTAGCCGGGAACCGGCTATCAACACTCTGGGAACAGTTGACTCGGAAGACCGGCGACGCGCCCTAGATATGGGAGTCTCCTATACCGCTGCCGATCGATACATGGGAATCAACCTGTTTCAATTCAACCTCAGTAAGGGCCTGAATATTTTTGATGCGACCGAACTGGATTCAAAGAAATTTTTAAGGGCGCAGAAGAAAAACGATTCCACTAAGGTGAGTGGCAGGTTCATGCGCCTGCAGAACCTTGCGCCAGACTGGTCGCTACTGGGTGCGATGTCTTGGCAGTATGACTTTGATAAGTTACCTGTATCTGAGGAGTTCGGTGCGGATAGAGCCCGGTTTGGACGCGCCTACGGCAGTTCCGAAATTGCGGGCAATCAAGGTCTTGCGTTCAATCTGGAACTGCAAAAAACGTTACGTCCTAAAGGGGATTACCTGTCCAATCTCCAACTCTATGGATTTTTTGATTACGGGTCGGTATGGAACGAGTTCGAGACCGCTGCGGGAAACAAGCGGGAAGACCGCACGTCGGCAGGCATTGGGATGCGCTTCAATTTGAACGAATCTATTTCCGGTTATGCGGAACTGGATAAACCGTTTTCCAACAAGGTGACTGCAGAAGGTGACAGACAACCCAGGCTCTTTTTCAACCTATCTAAGAGATTCTGAATATGATGTGGTTGTACTTATAATCAGTTCAAGCAGGACCCTCGCCACACCCAACAACACAAATATCCCGAACATTTTTAGAGTGCTTCGCCAAGCCCTTCTAGCTCTAATGATGGTATAGGGAAACAGCTTGCGCTGATAATTCATATACTCTTTCAAGCCCGCATCTTTGCTTTCGGCACAATGCTTCCTTTTTGGGTAACATCTCTCGAGAATATAAGCGTGGTTATAATTGGCGTCGGGTGCTCTGTATGATCGGTTGTTAGCGATTTTTCGGATTGGATTGCTGGGTGAGCATTTCGATGATGTTCTGTTTTTCTTCGTCGCTCATGTTCTCGATGGTTTTTCCTATTTCGGCGATTTGCTCGGGGGTCATTTTGGACATGTAAGACTGAGCAGTTTCCTTCAAGCTTCCCAAGTCAGGTAAACCATTCATCCACGAGGTATTATCAGATTGTGTGCGGGTATCCGTTTTGGATGCAGGGTTGTCGGGAGAGCAGAATTCGATATGATCGCCTTGGATGGTTCCAACGATTTTGTCTTTGATCAGGTTATCGAGAACATTCTTCAACGTTGTGTTGTGGCGTTTGCAACTTTCGTAGACCGCCTTAAAGGGTAGGCGAACGACCCTTCTGGGAAACCCGTTTTTTTTGATGGAATGTTTTATGCTGTCTTCGACAACAGTTAAATCGGGCATAAGACACTAATTTCAGTTACTGAAAAAGGGATTGGCTCAATTGTAGTACAATCCTGACTACAGTTCCAAAAAAACGGGTGTAGTGGAAACAGTTTTTTTAACGGGGCCAAATGAGTTTGAGGTGAAGACTGGGGTTCCGATGAAGCACACTAGAAAAACAAAGAAAAAATCAACCGCGAAGAAAACCAGAAAACGCGCTTTGGAGGTGAGTTTGCGGGTCGCCCTGGCGCAGATCAATCCGGTTGTGGGTGATTTTAGGTACAACGCAGGGCGAATCGAGACCTGCCTCAAGGAGGCCGTGCGTCATAGGGCGGACCTAGTTTTGTTCCCCGAACTCGTGCTCACGGGTTATCCGCCGGAAGACCTGCTTCTTAAACAGGGATTCATCAATAGAAATTTAAAAGCACTGGATCGACTGGTCTCAAAAGTGAAAGGGACCGTCGCCGTGATCGGCTATGCGGAACAGGCGCGGACCGGGTTGTACAATTCGGCCGCGCTGATTGCGGGAGGTAGGGTTGTGGGTCGTTACAGAAAAATGCTTCTCCCCAACTATGGGGTCTTCGACGAAAAACGATATTTCAAGGAAGGGGCTGCACCAGTCAAGTTCACTCTGAAAGGGATAACGCTGGGAATGACGATCTGCGAGGACATTTGGGAGGTAGATGGGCCCGGAAAACGCCTGTGCCGGGAGGGGCAAGCCGATATTCTTCTTAATATTTCGGCATCGCCTTACTATAAGGGAAGAGGTAAAGTGCGCGAAGAGATGATTCAACAGCGCGCGAAACAATATCGGGCGCATGTGGTTTACGCCAATCTGGTTGGCGGGCAGGACGAGTTGGTGTTTGACGGACATAGCCTGGTGGCCGCGCCCGACGGATCCCTCGTGACACGGGGTAACTCGTTTGACGAGGAAATGATTTACGCCGATCTCAAGGTCCGGCCTAAATCCGCTTCGGGAAAGCGAATGAAGCCTGCCTCCCCCCCGATCAAAAAGTTTTGTGTATCTGCTCCAAAGCATTCGGCCGACCCCAAGCCGCCCTTGCCTTTGCGCAAGATAACCAAATTAAATTCAACGGAAGAGATTTACCGGGCACTGGTTCTTGGAACCCGCGACTATATGACAAAGACCGGGTTCGAGAAGGCGGTGATTGGATTGAGCGGTGGGATCGATTCGGCTCTAACCGCAGCGCTTGCTGTTGATGCGCTGGGGGCTGAAAATGTCGTAGGGGTCATCATGTCCTCTCCTTACTCTTCCAAGGGAAGCATCGATGATGCTCGTGCGCTGTCGGAAAATTTAAAAATCCGCCTCCTCTCGCTTCCCATCAAGAAGGCCATGCTGGCTTATGAACATATTTTGTCAGATACGTTCGACGGACTGCCTCCCGGTCTCGCCGAGGAAAACATACAGGCTCGTATACGTGGCAACCTCCTCATGGCTCTTTCCAACAAGATGGGCTGGCTGGTGTTGACAACCGGAAACAAAAGTGAGGTTAGTGTGGGTTATTGCACGCTCTACGGTGACATGGCAGGTGGGTTCGCCATCATCAAGGATGTTCCCAAAACGTGGGTTTACCAGTTGGCCCGTCGGGTTAATCGGGTTGCTGGGTGCGAAGTAATCCCTGATGCGGTTCTTACCAAGGAACCGTCGGCAGAGTTGCGTCCGGACCAAAAGGATACCGACTCACTTCCATCATACGATTTGCTGGACAAGGTGCTGGCCCGTTATGTGGAGGAGGATAAGGGTCTGGAAGAGCTTGGTGGACTGGGACTACCCGTGAAGGAAGTGAAACGGGTAGTTCAACTGGTCGATGCCAGCGAATACAAACGGAGGCAGGGTCCACCGGGAATTAAGATCACGCCCAAGGCGTTTGGCAGAGACCGAAGATTGCCAATCACGAATAGATATTCTCCATAGCCAGACTACCAGGCGAGTGGGGTATAATATGCGTCATCCAAAATACATATCCACTTGAGTTTCGTGAAATGTTTTGCCTGGGGGAAAGTTCCAAATCTCCCCGGTTACCTTTAGCAAGCAGGAGCGGGTTTGCTTTTCCTTTCCTGGAGACCTGTGTCTCTCGGTGGAGTTGGGGAGATTTTGAAAAGATGCACCTGCTATCGATAATTTTTTTGTTAGGGGGGGATGCCTTATGAAAAAGAAAATCGGAGTGGTTCTTTCGGGTTGCGGAGTTTATGACGGAGCCGAGATTCATGAATCGGTCATCACTCTGCTTGCCATCGACCGGGCGGGAGCCGAGGCGGTATGCATGGCACCCAACCTTGATCAGATGCACGTGGTCAACCACCTCACCGGCGAAGAGGTCCAGGGGGAAAAAAGAAACGTGCTGATCGAGGCGGCACGTATCGCGCGTGGCGACATTAAGGACATCAGTGCGGTTACGGCGGACGACGTCGACGCGTTGATATTTCCTGGCGGATTCGGTGCGGCCAAGAATTTGTGCAACATGGCGGTGAAGGGAGAGGACGCCGAAGTGCATCCGGAAGTGATGCGCTTGGTCAAGGAGTTCAAGGCTAAACAAAAACCGCAGGCGGCAGTGTGCATCGCCCCGGCCATGTTCGCCAAAATTTATGAAGGAGAAGCGGAGCGTCCGACCCTTACCATCGGCAACGATAAGGATTGGAGCCAGAAAATCGAAAACCTGGGTAGCAAACACCAGGAATGCGCAGTGCAGGATATAGTGACGGACAAGGCGAACAAGATTGTGACCACCCCCGCCTACATGTTGGGGCAGAGTATTTCAGAAGTTGCTGAAGGCATCGAAAAGACGGTCAAGGAACTCGTTGCCATGGCTTAGCAGAAAAGTAATGAAACTCTTCTTTGGATGCTGACGCTGGTCATCTTTGGGTCGCGCTGTCCCCCGTTTTTAGTTTGCTATCAGCGGGAAAGAGACGTTAGCGGGTTTACATTGTTTTTTATGACCTGAAGTTTTACTGAATGTTTATTAGATTTTGGCGATGCCTGTTTTAGAAAAAAAATTAGGAAATGGGTGGAAGGCCCAGCTGAACTTAGGGTTTTCCAAATC
>CAJWLY010000017.1 GCA_913043155.1 uncultured Nitrospinaceae bacterium
ACCTTCGCCGGCACTGAAAACTATAAAGCCCACGGCGATCCCAAGTGGGAAGAAATCGAAGACGACGGCTACTAACCTGCCCCTCGAACCACTAAAGACTCATTGTTCTGCGATTGAAATCAAGTTCGGGAGACCGTAACGTGAACGGTTTATTTGAGACGATTTCCGGCTGATTACAGTTCTTCGTCCGGATTACGAGGCTTCTGGATGGTGGGGACGGTAAATTTTAAATCGGATGGTAGAACCGACGAAGCGCTTCCGGTAACAGCTTCCGTTTTTGGGTTTTCAAGCCGCACGTAAATTTTTCCTTCGTGGATTTTAACGGGATAGACCTCGGTCTTGAGTTCTGGGTTCTGGGGGCATTGCCCGTCCTTGAGCTCGAACCGCCATTCATGATTGGGGCAGATAACGACACCTTCCTCGATCCTCCCCTCCCCCAGCGGCGCTCCCCTATGTGGACAGATGTTGTCGAGGGCGTAATATTTTCCCTTATAGTTGAACAGCGCAATCTCCCTGTCACCCGCTGAAATGATGGCGGATTTCCCAATCCCAAGATCGTCGCATTTCATTACTTTCGTATATTTGACCTTTGCCATTAGCCACCTTGATCTCAACGGTTACTTTTTTAAGCGGTATATTCCCCAATCCGAATATTTATCAAATTTTGCTTCTGGACTCATTCGCCAGGAGATTCCCTTACGAACTCGAATTCACAGTTGGCGTAGAGAAAATCCATGGTTTTTCTGCCGAGGATTTTCGAGGTCGTGTGTTTGATCACTTCCGGATTGGCCATCATCTTATTTTTCACGTCTTCTGGCTTCTGCTTACTCTGCTCGGCAAGAGATTTGAATTCTTCCTCAAGGTCCAACTGTGACACATGCATATTTTCTTGCTGGGCGATGCTCTCCAAAATGATATATCCCTTGCAATTTTTTTCTGCAGTGTCTTTCCACTCTTCCTTCGCCTTCTCCTCGTCAAACCCGGAATCTTCCAGTTTCATCCCCGATTGCTCGATCTGAAATTTCATCCCCTCGATCATAAACTTAAATTCGTTGTTGACCATCGACTCGGGGACTTCGACCGAATTCTCGTCGACCAGCTTATCAAAGATTCCCTCCTTGATACGTATTTCCTCCTTCTCTTCATACATGGCCTGCATTTTTGTTTTAACACCCCGGCTAAATTGACCCACCGTCTCAAAACCCTCCTTCTCCGCGATAGCATCGGTCAACTCTGGCAGAACCAGTTTCTTCAGCTCCTTGATCTTCACACTAAAGGTCGCCAGGTCCTCAGCTTCCTGCCCCGGCAGAGGGGTACTCACCCGGCGGAGTTTGTTATTCCAGTTAGCAGGCAGAACAGCCTTGACCTCGAACTGTTCATCCAGTTTGTGCCCGACCAGCTGCTCTTCAAACCCCTTAATCATCTTCTTTTCGCCAATGCGTACCGTTAAGTCAGTTGCGTTTCCATTTTCCAGCGGCTGCCCTTCAAATTGCCCTTCAAAGTCGATGGTTAGGTAATCGCCAGTTTGCGCTTCGTAACCATCTTCATGATGTTCGAAACTGCCATACTGTTGCAGGATTCTTTCAATCGCTCGATCCAGTTCCTCCTTACCTACCTGCGTCTCTTTCTTTTTGAGTTTGAGTCCTTTATATCCCTTAATTTTGATTTCTGGTTTAACGTCAAGTGTGACTGAGAATTTCAAAGGGGTGTTCTTTTTGACATCCTGGAGTTTCGAATGGTCGATCTCGGGGGACCCGGCTGGAGCGAGCCCGCTTTCCCGCAGGGCTTTTTCATAATACTCCTGTAATAGTGCCTGCAACATGTTGGTGAACGACTGCACCGGAACCTGCTTTTCCAGAATATTCTGCGGAATCTTCCCTGGACGGAATCCGGGCATGCGCATCTGCTGATTCAATTCACTATAGGCACTATTAATCCGTTGAGTGACAACTTCTTCGGGAATGGTGATTTCAAGCTTGCGTTTTAACTGGTCAAGTTCTTCAACAACCAAATCCATGCAAATATCCTTTATATGTTTATGACTTCACTGTAGCTTGATTGATTTTTTTTCCTGCTCGACAATGATCAGGTCGAGTTCCTTTTTCAACCGACCCAGAATTTCCTCATAAGCAAAGGATCCCAGCGTCTCCGTTCCCTTTTTCAAGTTGACCCTGGAAGGACCACACCAGAGCCCGAGATCCGCATCGTCAGTTTCCCCAGGCCCGTTAACACGGCATCCCATAACCGCAATGGTGATTTTGTGTTTCTCAGCGTATCGGGCCATTGTACGGACTTCCTGTGCCAGTTCAACGAATTTATCATTCTCGACCCGAGAACAGCTCGGGCAGGCGATGATGTTAAGTCCATCCAAAAAGTTTTCGGGAACCGATCGGAACCGCCCCTCCTCTATATCCTTGAGAATTTCGCGCCCGACGACGATTTCCTGTCCCTTATCCTCGTTGGGCAAAGTAAGGGATACGCGGATCGTGTCGCCGATGCCGGACGAAATGAGCTGCTCGAAAGCAATCCGGGTCTTGATAATGCCATCCGGAGGCAGGCCCGCCTCCGTCACACCCAGGTGCAAAGGAACGTCCGGACGCTCGCTGGCAAATTGACGGTTGGCTTCGATCACTTTTCCGGAATCGGAATCTTTGAGTGATACGCAGTAATCCTCAAACTTCAACTCATCGAGTATCTGACAGTGATCGACCGCGCACCGGACCATTCCCTCGATGGGGTTGTTCCTATATTTTTTCTTGTAGTCAGGATCGACCGAACCACAGTTCACGCCGATGCGGATGGCGCATCCATGAGTTCGCGCCGCGTCGATGATGAACCCAACTTTTTCCCGGATCGGTTTATCTTTTTCCAAGTGAAAAAGATGCCCCGGGTTGTACCGGATTTTATCGACTAGTGGGGCCACTTTAGGGGCCAGCTTGTAATTCTCCTGAAGATCGACAGAGAGAACGGGGTCAGGAAACTGTTTCCGCAGGGTTTTCAGAGCTTCCACGTCCGCGTCACTGTCCACAGCGATACGGATGACATCGGCTCCAGCCTGTTGCAAAACCTCAATCTGCCGAGCGGTGGCTTCCAGGTTCTGGGTTTGGGTTGCGGCCATGCTCTGAACAGCTACTGGAGCATCACCACCGATGTGTAGGCAACCAATACGTATTTTTCGAGTCGACCTGAGCTTGCTCATGTGATGTATATTTATCAGAGGCCACCCGGAAAGGTGGGTCAGGGTTGGTTGATTCAGAAAGGTTAGCAGAAATCAAAAATGTTAACAAGCGTGGGAGAGTGTATTTGGCCTGAAAGAAAACTCGAAGCCACAACTTACTCAGTCTGGCTTTATTATGGAGAGGCTATACATTTAACGTCAGTTCCTTAATTACAAAAATACATGTCCTTTTCTCAACATTCTTGATCTTGAAATTTTTCTTCCAATCTCTGGTCTTAATGAGCGGTCAGGGATGGTAGAATCATTGCTCAGTTATCTAACCATTTCTAACAAGCCATGTATAAAAGTAAGTTGATCACATATCTATTTCTATTAGTTAACCTAATGCTGTGGGCTAGCGAACTTTACGCTGCCCCCGCGCACGGGCTATCCTTGTACGGTTCCAAGGGACTGAAATATTCTCCCGGCCAGCCATACGACTACGCTCATCCAAAAGCCCCAAAAGGAGGACACCTCGTCCTTGCCGATTTCGGGGCTTTCACCAAGCTCAATCCGGCCTCCCTCAAAGGGGTTCCCGCTCCTGGCATCGGCGGCCTGGTATTTCAATCGTCCATGGACAGCTCGGTTGATGACGATGAACCCTTTTCCCAGTACGGCAACCTAATCGAAAAAGTGGAGTTGGCCAAGGATCGAATGACAATGGTCTACCACATTCATAGGCACGCAAAGTTTTCCGATGGTCACCCGGTAACCGCCGACGATTTCGTTTTTTCTTTCGACCTGATCCAGGAACCGGAATACCACCCTATCTACAAGCAGTACTTCAAGGACATTAAAAAAGTCGAAAAACTCGATAACCACCGGGTGAAATACACATTTGCCATCTACAACCAGGAACTACCACTGATCACGGGACAAATGCTCATATTCCCCAAACATGTCTACGGCAAAAAGGGGAAATCGTTTGGGTCTGACTTCGACAGCATTGCTGTGGGAAGCGGACCTTATATGGTAAAGGATTTCGAATTTGGCAAGCACATCACGCTTCAGCGAAATCCAAACTGGTGGGGGAAGGACCTAGCCATCAATAAGGGGAGATACAATTTCGACCGGATCACCTGGAAAATTTATCTCGATCCCGTGGCTATGCGTGAAGGGTTCAAGGGCGGAGACTTTGATGCCAGTCTGGTCAACAGCTCGCGGGATTGGGCACTGGATTTTAAAGGAGATTTTGTAAAGAAAGGCTATTACCTGCGCGAAGAGGTTCCCCATACCCGCGTGGCGGGCATGCAAGGGTTCGCTATGAACCAGCGAAACGAGATCTTCAAATCACGCAGAGTGCGAGCCGCCGTTGCCATGGTTTTCGATTTCGAATGGAGCAATAAAAACCTCTTCTACGGTCAATACACGCGTAACGAATGTTTCTTCGATAACAATCCGGGAATGAAAGCCCAAGGCACTCCAAAAGGAGAGGTAAAAGAGTTGCTGACTCGGCTAAGGGAGAAGCATGGTGCCGTCTACGTACCTAAAACCGTGTTCAGTAAGCCGGTAGGCGCGCCGGGTCAGGGACTTTCAGAGGAAAAAAATATCCGGTTCGCCAATTCACTTCTTGAATCCGCGGGATGGAAGGTGGGGACGGATGGTATCCGCGTTAAAAATGGCAAGCGCCTTGCAGTGAAAATACTTCTAGATAGCGCTGGTTTTGAACGCATCGTCGAACCTTACAAAAACAATCTGCGAAGAATCGGGTTCGATATGGAAATCAAAAAAATGCAAGTCGCCGAATACGAAGAACGTCTGAGAAACTTCAACTTTGACATGATCGTTGTCGGCTACGGACAAAGCCGATCACCTGGAAATGAGCAGCGGTATATGTGGGGAAGCGAAGCCGCCAAAACTCCCGGCACACGAAACTATATGGGCATCGAAAATCCAGCAATCGACGAGTTGATCAACCGCATCACCAAAGCCGGTTCCCGAAAGGAACTGGTTGACGCCATCCAGGCAATGGACCGGATACTGACACACCAATTCTATATCGTTCCGCACTGGTACATCGCCTATGACCGAATCGTCTACTGGAATAAATTTTCGCGGCCTGGGGTGAACCCGTCGCAGTCCGCCGTCATCAACAACATCATCGAGTGGTGGTGGTGGGACGCAGACAAAGCGAAAAAGTTGAAAGAAGCCCGTTCTGTGGGAAGTTCACTGTTTTAATGTTATTAGCCAAAACACACCTTACCCAGGCCTTCAAACCCAACGGTCGGAAAAGTAACCGCAATCCCCAATCCAAATGCGATGGCATGAATCTGCCGACCATTCGCATTTTATCGTTTTCCAAGAATTAGAATTAGTTGTATTATTGCCTTGCTTCAGGTAGCAAGTTCTCATCTGCTTTTGCAGCATATTGGAAAAACCTTTTTTTACCGCGGTCTCCCTGTTCTCGGGTAGTCATGATCAGCTATATCATCCGCCGCCTTCTACTGATGTTCCCCACGCTGATCGGGATCGTGACCATCACCTTCCTGATCATCCAGTTCGTTCCCGGTGGTCCCATTGACCAAATGAAATCGATTCTTCGCGGCCACGCCGGAGTGCTCTCGGAAGCCGGAGGCGGCGCCTTGGAGGGGACAACCACCAAACCGGGTGAAATCGATCCTAAACATCTGGAGCAACTCAGAAAAATCTACCACCTCGACCGTCCGCTCTGGGAACGCTACCTACGGACGCTCTTGTGGCACAGCCCTCAAAACCCTGAAGCCCCCTTTGCCGAACGTGTATTCAAACGGGCTAACTGGGAAGGATTTCTCGTCTTCAAGTTCGGTGACTCGTTTTACCGAAATAAATCGGTACTGGAACTCATCAAGGAAAAACTTCCCGTCTCCGCCTCTCTAGGCGTTAGCAGTTTTTTCCTGACCTACACCATCTGCATCATCCTCGGAATTGCTAAAGCTATTCGACACGAAACCCGTTTCGACACGGCGACGAGCCTTATCGTTCTAGTCGGATACAGTATTCCCGGATTTGTCATGGGTATTTTTGTGATCGTGTTTCTGGGCCCGGGCGACGGCGCCGTGGCTCACCTTATCCCGTTGTCCGGCCTCACATCGGCCGGAACTCCAGGATACGAGGACTGGTCTTTGTGGAAAAAAATTCTGGACTATCTGCACCACCTGGCTGCCCCCCTCTTTTGTTATATTTTGGGCGGATTCGCTACGCTGACCATGCTCACCAAAAACGCAGTCCTTGAGGAAACGCAAAAGCAATATGTTCTCACCGCCCGCGCCAAAGGCCTAACAGAAAAAAGTGTCCTGTTTAAGCATATCTTGAAAAACGCACTCATCCCGCTCGTCACTGGATTTCCAGTCGCTTTTCTCGCCATGTTCTTTGCTGGATCGCTGTTGATCGAACAGATTTTCACACTCGACGGACTTGGTCTTTTGTCCTACCAGGCTGTCATCCAGCGTGACTATCCCATCGTATTGGGAACGCTGTTCATGTTTTCGCTGATGGGACTGGTTGGGCAACTGCTGACCGACCTCTCGTATGTACTGATCGACCGGCGGATCTCTTTCGACGAATCACAGGGATGATTTTTTACGGCAACCACAAGCGAATGTAACCGGCTTCATCTACGGCTAAGAATAGGAAATGAAAATTAACAAGGATTTCAAAATAAAATGGCGCCGATTCACGCGCGACAAGAGAGCGTTCACTAGTTTTATGATCCTTGTTGCTTTTTTTATCATGACAATGCCGGCGGAACTGGTATGCAATGTGCGCCCTATTCTCCTCGTCGTCGATGGCAAACCTTACTTCCCAATCTTCGTCACCTATAACGAACAGGATTTCGGTGGCACCCTTCCCAGCGAACCCGACTATCTTTCAAAACGATTCACGCGTCTGCTGGAGGGAATCCCGGAAAACACACCTCCCAAGGACACCGAAGTTGAAGGCACCTCATTCGATCTTGGGCTTGATGATTTTGAAGAGGATGAACCTGTATTTTCTCTAGAGTTGGAAGATTTTGAGGAAGAATCCTCCGAAGCTGCGCCTACCCGCGTAATAAGTGAGAAGCCGGTTATGACACAACCAAAACCGAGAGACTACTGGGCTTTGTGGCCTCCGGTTCGCTATGACTACAAATATATACCTACAGAAAGCAAAACGGGAACGGTCGTGCTCGCGGCTCCCTACAAAACGCTGATTGAAGGCTCGGATCGCTTCACCGAGTCGTCTTGGGCCGATGGACATTTTCTGGGCACTGATGACCGGGGGCGTGATGTTTTGGCCCGCCTTATTTATGGGTTCCGTATTTCCATGATCTTCGGCATCTCACTGGCGATCACCGGTACCCTGCTGGGTTGCTTGATTGGCGGCACTCAGGGGTTTTTCGGCGGCTGGATCGACCTGATCGGCCAGCGCCTGACCGAAGTCTGGGGCTCGATTCCGCGACTCTATGTCCTCATCATTCTGAGCTCGTTTCTGGTCCCTTCCGCGTTATTGCTGTTTCTCATTCTCAACCTGACAGCGTGGATGGGGATCGCCGCCTATATCCGCGCCGAGTTTCTAAAAATCCGCAATTTTGAATACGTGAAGGCGGCCAAGGCGATGGGCGTGTCTAATTTCGAGATCATGCGCCGCCACATCCTACCGAACGCCCTCACTCCAGTGGTTACTTTTTTCCCGTTTGAGGTTACAGCAGGCATCCTAGCATTAGTGAGCCTCGATTTTCTAAACCTCGGCGTGCCGAGCCCCGCCCCCAGCATCGGGGAGCTGTTGGCCCAGGGAAAGACCAACCTGCAGGCCATATGGATCCTACTCCCGACGTTCACGGTTCTGACAATCGCCTTGACGATGCTTACCTTTGTCGGCGAAGGTATCCGCAACGCATTCGACCCTAGAAAGAGTATTTAGGAATAAGCCATGCTGCTTGACGTCATTGACCTACGTACCCATTTCAAAGTTGGATTTGATCAAACCGCGAAAGCGGTGGACGGGGTTTCGTTCAACCTCGCATCGGGACAAACTCTGGCACTGGTTGGTGAGTCGGGATGTGGTAAAACCCAGACGGCTTTTTCGCTAATCCGCCTCATCGCGGAAAATGGTTTTCATCCATCAGGAGAAATCTTCTTCGACGGCAAAAATCTTTCGCTCCTGTCAGAGGCAGAGATGCGGTCCCTGCGCGGGAATGATATCGCCATGGTGTTCCAAGAACCTATGACCTCGCTCAACCCTCTTTACCGGATCGGCAACCAGTTGGAGGAACCCCTACGCCAACACCGAAAAATCGCCCAAGGGTCCGCGCGAAAACGCGCTATCGAGCTGCTCGACCACGTTGGGATCCCTGATCCGCACAAGCGCATTGATAATTTTCCGCACGAGTTGTCCGGTGGCATGAAACAACGCGTGATGATTGCCATGGCCCTGGCCTGCGAACCGAAACTGCTCATCGCCGACGAACCGACCACCGCCCTCGATGTCACCATCCAAGCGCAGGTTCTGCGGTTGATTTCCGATCTCCAGAAGGAAACAGGAATGGCGATCCTTATCATCACGCACGACATGGGTATCGTCAATCAGATGGCGGATCATATCTGCATCATGTACGCCGGACGCGTTGTCGAAAATGGCAGTCGGGACCAAGTGTTCGGAAAGATGGCGCATCCTTACACGCGGCGCCTGTTCGATTCCATTCCTAAGCCCGAAGACAAAGGCTACCTACTCGACACTATCCCCGGAATGGTTCCTGGTGCTACCGAATACAGCGAGGGCTGCCTTTTCGCGGACCGGTGCGAACACGCGATTGATGTTTGTCATCAAACCGATGGCCCAAAATATACCCTGGAGTCAGGCCATACTGTTGCATGTCACCTGTTTGAAAAAGGCCAGACACCCACCGCGGAAACAGACCATGAACGCATTCCTAAACCGGAACGTCAATTGGGAAGCGCAACGTTGCTGACTGTCAAATCGCTACGCACCTGGTTTCCGGTACGCAAGGGAGTTTTCCTTCGCATTGCCAATTACGTGAAAGCAGTCGACAACGTGGATCTGGAATTACAGAAAGGAGCAACCTTGGCACTCGTCGGTGAATCGGGGTGTGGCAAAACAACGCTTGGCGAATCTATTCTCAGGTTGGTGCGCGAAGCCCGCGGTCAGGTGCTCTTAAATGGTCACGATGTTATGAAGCTGAATACCACAGAATTGAAACAGATAAGGAACCGAATGCAGATTGTATTTCAGGACCCCATGGGCTCCCTGTCGCCGCGCATGACCATTGAGGATATCGTCGGGGAAGGACTGCGCGTACACTTGCCAAACCTGGAGCTAGCGGAAAAACGGAAACGGATCGAAAGTGTTCTGAATGAAGTAGGTCTTTCCCCTTCAATCATCGACCGGTATCCGCACGAATTTTCCGGAGGACAAAGACAACGGGTCGCCATTGCCCGGGCGCTGATTCTGGAGCCAGAATTTCTCGTTCTCGATGAACCGACAAGCGCCCTTGACGTTTCAGTTCAGGCTCAGGTGCTGAATCTCCTTAATGAACTGCAGGCCGCAAGGCACCTCACCTACCTGTTCATCACTCACAATCTGGGCGTGGTACAGTACATGGCCGACCGAGTAGCCATCATGTATCTCGGACGCATTGTGGAATACGCTTCGGTCGAAGAATTATTCAGCAAGGCAAAACACCCTTACACCAAATCTTTGCTGGAGGCCATCCCCGATCTTGAGGAACGCAAACCCTTCGAGCCGGTAACGGGTGATGTTCCTTCTCCGCTCAATCCGCCAGCGGGCTGCCATTTTCATCCGCGCTGTCCAATTTTTTTAAACGAACCAAAAGACTCTCCCCTTGTACAAAAATGTAAAACCAGCTATCCGGAAATTTTCTCTTCAGGAGAGTCATTTGTTCGCTGCCACGCATTTTAATGTGGGAAGAGACAAGACAATGGGACCTGGGCAACCAAGATCAGCTCATCCCAGTCTATTTAGACGAACTGGTTTTAGAATAGAAATAGTAGATACCTGCCAGCACAACGCATCCGGACACCCCTAAGCAAAGGACTTCTTCGAGCGACATAATTCTCCCCCTTTAAAACGATCAAATAAAAAATTTCAGGTTAACCCAATCCAATTTATCAGCAGTCCGTTACCTGACAAACAAAAATTTTACTTCCTCGAAACACAGAGACCGGTGAAGTAGTATATTAGTTGAGAGGATGGGTTCCAAAGTCCGATGGAATCGCCTTGAAGGCTCCTTCATTTAAAGGGTTTCGATTCCGAACAACCTAAGGAAGGATACCGCAGCCCAAATACCGATGCTGGCGAAAAAACCCAAGGCAACAGCAACAAGAATAAAAATACCGACCAATTTAAAAATTTCGACAAGTCCTTTATTTTGCATGGCACTCTCCCCAACACAGGTCGAAAAATAAGCGATCTCTCGTTATTCTGTAACATTCCCGGAAGAAATTGACAAGACCCCCGGCAGAAACTTCTCGAAAGGCTAGACTGGCCTCCTTTCAATGCGATATCCGTTCGGTTTCTTCCGTATTTTCGAAGCTGTATTCAGCCAATGTACTAATTTCCTATACACTACTTATTCTTCCTTCTTCCAGGCGATTTTTGCTTTGGATACGCCACATTCACTAGGCACAAGCCCTGCGGTTGGGCGGTAGGGCCGGCACGATTACGGTCCTTAGACTCCAAGATAGCCCGTACCTCCGCCGCTTTCATGCGCCTTCGCCCCACCTCAACCAAGGTACCCACAAGATTACGCACCATGTGCTTGAGAAAACCGTTTCCTTCAAAGATCAGGTAAATAAAATCGCCTTCCTTGATCAGGTCGATTTTGTGTATTTTGCGGATAGGATTCTTTGCTTCGCAGTTTGAAGCGCGAAAAGCGGAGAAATCATGCTCGCCCACAAGATATTGCTTGGCCCGCCTCATGCCGGAAATGTCCATGGGAAACGGAACAAACATACACCGCCTGTAGAACAAGGCCGCCGGGTAACCCCGGTTGAGAATTGTATAGCGGTAGGTTTTCCTTATTGCCGATCGGCGAGCATCGAAATCCATTGGCACAAACACAACATCTTTCACCACGATGTCATGCGGGAGCAGGCTATTAAACGCCTTCATGAATTCGAGTTCGCTCATTTTCGAGTCGGTGATGAAATGTGCCTGCATCGCCTCAGCATGAACCCCTGCATCTGTCCTGCCGGAACCGATCACCGTAGTCTTTTTCTTGGTGATTTTTTGCAGGCAGTTTTGAAGAACTTCCTGAACGGTGATCCCGTTAGGCTGGACCTGCCACCCGTGATAGGCGCTCCCTTCAAATTCAATAACCAGCTTGATTTTCTGCCTCACATAAACTCCCGATTTTTGTAATAAAAAACGCGTTGTGAAACTGCCAACGCGTTTTTTCTCTTTTAGGCCCGCCTTCACTCAGCAGGTATGTTCTCGCTTATGCTCGAACTCTACTCAACTCTCGATTAGCTAACTCGTCCGGTGGATTCAAGGCTCCTCTAAAGCCTCCTTGAGAGGGTTAGTATTTCGTACTTCCAACAGCAATATAGGCTCTCTCTTGGTTTTTGCAAGGACACCCCGCCCTCAGTTTTAAAAAATATAATACTCTTTAAAAACAATAGTTTAACTAGAAAATGCTGAGGAAAAAGGTTGCTCTCCAATGAGCATGAGATCATCTTGGGCACGGGTGACCGCAGTGTAGAGCATGTTCCGGCTTTCGGTCTGACGCTGTGGATAATGCGCCTCGGAAGGTTCGATTAGAGCCACTGCATCGAATTCGAGTCCTTTCACCTGGTGAATATTAGTGGTAAGGACTCCTGGCTCGAAGGAAAATTGCTCACGGTATCCTACGCGGATTTCCTCGGAAACCATTTCGGTGAGTTCTTCCTTCAATTCCATCGCCTGCTTGGGGTACCGGCAGATGAGAGCAATGAGTCTGTATGGATCTTCCGCCAGCAGTCGCTGGGTCCAGCGTGCTACCGTCTCCAGTACGTCATCCCGATCGCTAGCCCGGTGCCAGACAGGAGCCGCTCCCGGACGACCAAAGGGAATCTCGCCCGAGCTTCCCTCGATTTTGCGGGCCAGGTTCATAATGGGCACAGTGCATCGGAAGGAGATTTCCAGGTGAATAAGGTCATCTTTCGGAAGGCCCAGGATGTTTAGAACACTGTCCCAACCGATGAATTTTCTGGAAAAAAGAATTTTCTGGGAAATATCACCCACAATGGTGAGATGCCGCCTATCCCGAACCGCATCGACCATGATCGCAAACTCGACTGGGCCAAAATCCTGCGCTTCATCGATAACGAGGTGATCGAGTTCTAGAATGCCCCCCAATTTATCCGGCAGCCCGCCGTGCTTCAGTTGAATCAGACGCAGCATGAGGGACATATCGAAATAGTCCAGGTGACTCTTCTCTCGATTCTTTTCAGTGAGACGGATCAGGTAATCCAGATGTTCACCCTGCTTGGCCCCTAGAGACAAACAACCCGTAAGCAGATCTTTATCCGACAACAAATCGTAGAGGTTCCCGATATGGTCCTCCAAGCCGATGAGTAGGGTCTGCAAAAATTCTAGAGATTTCTTTTTTTCCCCTTTATCCAGATCAGATTCCCTAACATCGTGAATAAAATCCCTTAACCGTGGCAGTGGTGCTTTGGAGTGGGTTTGCTTCCACCACTCCAGCAGTTGGGGGCGACGGGGAAATTCTTCGGCCACAGCGGCAGAAACGCTTTGGGCTTGCCGATCGACGAAAAGCGACAAAGCTGCCAAGATCCCTTCTGAAAACTTGATTTCTTCGATAAATCCCGGCAGTTCCCGGAATTTGAAAAAAGCCCGCCCATCGGTAGCCTGCCGAATAATGGATAAAGCCCAACTGTTGAAGGTGACCGTCTCAACCCCACGTATACCCATCGAAGGTAACGTGGCACATACATAAACTTGAAGCGATTTATTCATCACAATCACGCGGGTATTCTGGGCCCGAGCTTTGGAGTTTTCTTCGTGGAGCAACCATCCAAGCCGGTGAAGCGCCACAGTTGTCTTTCCCGATCCGGCCGACCCCTGAATCACAACCGGGCGGTCGGAGTCGGTGGTGATCATTTCGTACTGTTCGCGGGTGATAAGGGAAAGGATGCTAGGCAGGCGTTTTTCGCGGGAGTGGCGTCCGCGCGATCGGTGTACCGCCACCTCCTGCTCCACTTCCAGTTTTTCCCATCCATTGTCTCTGCAGCGGAACGCACCATCAGGTGTCTCGATCTGCACCAATCTACCGTTTTCCGTCTTATAGGAATTGCGAACCTTGATTCTCCCAATTCGCTCGCGTTCGTTGATGGTCTCGAAGAATTCCTCGCCTTGCTTGTAGTTGAAGAACAGGCCCGAGATCGGACCATTCCGCCAGTCGACGATACCAGCTTCAACATTGCTTTTCTTCCCGATCTTGAAGGACACCTCACGCCCATCCTCTTCCACCGTAACCACCCGACCAAAATAGGGTTCGGCGATCAGTTCCATGAGAACATGATCGGAATCCTTTCGGATGTCGAACACTTTATGTGCAACAGCCTCGTCAGAAACGAGAGGCTGACGCTCCTCAGCGTTCCATTCATTGACAACTTGGCAGGTGAGTTCCCGGGCTGAGAGGTTGGCCAAAATCTTACTTGATTGCGCCTGTGGCAACTGCCCGCACAGGGACTCGAGCGTTTCCTGAAAAAGCTGTTCTTCTTCTTCGATGAGTTTTCGGTCTTCTTTGGTCAATGACATGAGCGGTGATCCCGTGATTAAGTGCCACAAAACCCATAAATCTAAAGGAAGATGGGGGGCTAGGTCAATGTAAAAATCGTGAGGCGATTCTGACCTTTAAAACAACAGTCTTTTTGTATAGAATTGGTGGTTTATATTTACACGAAAAATCTGTTTTAAATAAATTGAGGAGTCCCTCGTATGAAGACCTATGATGACCTAGCCGGGGACGGTGGGTCTAATATCGTTGGACAGGTTCAGGCGCTGGGAGAAAAACTTCGATCGCGCTTGGATCGCATCAAGCATAAAATCGCTCTCATGAGCGGCAAGGGCGGCGTGGGCAAAAGCTCACTCACCGCTAACGTAGCCGCCTGTCTGGTTGACCGAGGCCACACGGTGGGCATTCTGGACGCCGACCTGAACGGACCCAGTATTTGCCACCTGCTGGGTCTCACACACACGCAAAAGCTCGTAATAGATGAAAACGGCGTTCAACCTGGCACCGGTGCCCACGGGATCAAACTGATGTCCATGGACATGCTGTTGTCGAGTCCGGACTCGCCCATAATGTGGACCGACGAACCCGAAGCGAACGCAACGTGGGTGAGCACCATGGAATCGACTGCCCTGCGCGAACTAATCGCGGATACCCAATGGGGCGACCTGGATTTTTTACTGATCGATATGCCGCCGGGATCCGATCGCATCGACAACATCCGAGGCCTCATCCCGGAACTCGCTGGTGTGGTAGAGATCACCATCCCCTCTCCCCTATCCCAGCACATCGTTACCAAATCAATCACCAAGAATAACAAGATGAAAGTGCCCATCATCGGACTAGTTGAGAACATGGCCGGCTATACCTGTCCGCACTGCGACAAGGAAGGGCCGCTTTTCGAAGGTGAGGACGTGCATGAACTGGCAATGAAAAAAAATATTCCCTACCTCGGGAAAATTCCTTTCGATCCGCGAATAGGGCAGCGAACAGATTCAGGATCGCTATACTATATGGAGCATAAGGGCTCGGTCACCGGCAAAGCTATCGGCTCAGTCGTCGACCAGATATTGAAAGCCATTTAACAAAACACACTCATTTAGGAGGGGTGATGAAATTCCTTTGCATTCCCTGCGACGAGCAGATGGAAACTCAGACTGGCGGCATCATGCCGGAAGAAAAAAAGAACCTAGCCATGAAGTTTAAGTGTAAAAAATGTGGCCATTCGATCGCCATGTTGACGAACAAGTTCGAAACCGAGTTTGTAAGCAAGTTGGGCGTACAAATGGGCGACTCTGCTGCTGAAACAAAGGCCGCTCCCATGGGCGTGGTAGCCGGAGCCCTCGCCGAGGGCAAGGAGGAACTCAAAAAATCGGCCCCAAAGGACGACGATTTCGAGTGGACTGATGAGGCCAAGGAGCGCATTCAGCGGGTTCCCTTCTTTGTGCGTAACATGGCGAAGAAAACCGTCCTCAGTTTTGCGCGCGAACGAGGTATTACTGTAATCGATGGTAAACTCATGGACGAAGTTCGAGAAAAAGTTGGCATGTAGCCGGGCAACGCTCCACCGAAGTCTTCGACTGAGAAAGGACCATACAATCGGAAGGCTCTGATTACTGGAAAAACACAGACCGTCCTGGAGGAACGCTTTTTCGTTTTAAAAGACTACGCCTTGGGGGAAATTTTCCGGTTAGTTTAACTCTTGCTTCTGCAAGTATTCGGGGAGGACCCACTCGATCCGATCGATATCAACGTTGTAATGACCTAACGCACCGCAAAAAGGGCAGTGCTCGATACCGATATCATAGTTGAGGGTTACGGCGTTTTCATGATTGCAGAATTTCTCTTTGAACGAGGGCGTAAGAAATGAATTATCCATACTGCTTCTCTCTCCTCTCTAGAAACAGGATGCCGTATGTTAGCGAGTTTGGCAACACCTAATTTAAACTTCCTGTTTTCCGCTATCGCATTTCCCGCATTGGCACAGCTTTCTCATCAGTTTGTGTGAGTAAAATCCAGTATCGTGTCCGTCGTTCCAGAAAAACTGAATAGCATAGAGCCCGACCGACTTCAGGTTAAGAGGCTGGATATTCTCTGAAATCGAGGATGGATCAATCCGTTTTTCTCCTGTCCACT
>CAJWLY010000018.1 GCA_913043155.1 uncultured Nitrospinaceae bacterium
TTTTCGGGTTGTAGGTTTTTTCTTGACCGATTTTACTCGTTTCTTGGCAGGGGCTTTCTTTTTCGCCGGAGCTTTTTTACGGCCCGCCTTTTTTTTTGTTAATGTCTTTTTTCTACTCACCCCAAATATCCCTTTTGAAAAATTTCAGGTTTAGTCGCCGCTTGTTTCCTAAGCTTACAAGACCTAGCCGAGATTGGATCACCCAGCACAAACCGCAATTTGATTTCGAAGTCTACTTAAAAAAACCACGCTGGGGAAAAAAGGCCCGCAGGTGGAATTTCCAGTTGCGTACAAATGAAATTTTTTAGAGCATTCGCAAGTGTTTCTGTAGGTCCATTCTCTCGGAAAATCAATTGGTTAGTACGTTGCCTTAAAAATTGCGGAAAACTTTAGCATTTGATATGCAAAAGTACAAGGGTTTATTTTGATTGATTTTTCGGGTTTTAATGCTCCAGGAGCTTTAAAAAGCTGGGGGGGGGAGGGATGCCTAACCACCTTATTATTCAACGTTGTATTAAATTTTACCTTGGGTTCCGGCCATTCAGGAGGTTTCGTAGTCGACTACCACCGAACTGGAACAAAGGGCTCGCATGGTTTCTTTCACCGGAATATGGTTGGGATGTGGGCCGTAGGTGTCGAACCCCTCTTGATCATCAAAATGGGTGGTGAGCACGATATCGTAGCTTCGTTCGCCTTGGGTGAAGTCGATCCCGATTTCCAGCGAGCGAAGGGCTTCAATTTTTCCTTCTAGGCTTTGCAATGCCTGCACAGCTTTTTCCAGATTCGCAGGGGTTCTCTCCGCCAGTTTAAACATGACGATATGTTTCACCATGAGGGACTTCCTGAAAGCGGTGGTAGAGGATGTGGAGGGGCCGACTTCCGATTGACGCTGATCCACTTCCTCCGGTTCTAGATTAAAAAATCGGGAAAATAATAACATGGCTAAGGTATGTTTTCCACGATATCCCGCGTAGGTAAAAGGGGAATGAGTCGATATACCGCTCTTTTTAGTTTGTGATATATTCGTTCTTTTTTGAGAGGGTGTTGATCAATGTCATGGATGTTTGGTGCTGGAATGGGATTTCTTCGCGGTGGCCCTATGGGTGCGGTGGTCGGGGGGGCCCTCCAGTATGTTATCACTCAAAAGTTGCAACAGAAAATTCGTCAAAGCCTTCCCGGTTTGGATGACCAAGCGGTTTTTGTGACATGCGTTGCGGTGGTGATGTCCAAAACCGCGATGGTTCAGGGTCCCGTGACAGCTCGTGCGAGGAAAGTCATTCACAATTTTTTTCGCAAGAACCTTAATTATTCCGACATGGAGTTGGCTTTTATCAATAAAGTGATTGACGAAACACAACGGGTGAACCCGGATCTCAAACCTATTGTTGAGCAGTACCGCAAGGCCTGCCGGAACCACTACACCTCGTTGTTGCTTGCCTTGGCGTATCAGGTGGTTTTGGTCGACGGAAAACTGTCGGATGATTTACAGAAGGAACTCAACCGGTTGTCCACGCTACTCGGCCTGTCCTATGAAGATCACGACGGGATCAGGGAGAAGTATTGTCTGGAAGCGTTGAGAACCCCCTATACTGTTCTTGGAATATCTTCAAGTGCGAGCGATGGGGAAATTAAAAAGACCTACCGACAAATGGTGAAGAACTACCACCCAGACCGGGTGTCTCATTTAGGAGAAGAACGCACACAGGAAGCCCACCTTAGATTTTTGGAAATCATGGAAGCCTATCAGGAACTGGAAAAAATGCGGGGGCTTTAAAAGCAGCTTTCGGCAGAATGCCCGGGTGTGATGGTTAGGTGGGTTCCGGATTTTTTTCTAAATCGGTTGGGTTTTCGGAGATGGACTTCGGGGGAATTTCCATGGCGATGATCGATTGAATCTGTCGTCGGCTTGTTTCTTTTACGGTCAACCGTATGTTGTTTACTACCACCTGCTCACCGGGCTGGGGGATCGTTGCCAGCCGATCTAGGACCAATCCGGCCAGTGTTTCGTAATCTCCTGTCGGCAGTTGAAGTTTTAATGTTTCGTTGATAGCGTCGATCTCCATCTGTGCATCGATCAGGTAGCCGCCTTCAGCGTAAGTCTCAAACTGTTTTTCCGGTTTATCGTACTCGTCCTCGATTTCTCCGACGATTTCTTCCAGTAAATCCTCGACGGTGGTGAGCCCGGTGCATCCTCCATATTCATCGACCACGATCGCCATGTGTAGCCCCCTTTGCTGAAGCTCCTTGAGGAGGTCGTCCACTTTCTTCTTCGGTGGAACGTAGTGAGCTGGGCGAACCAAATCCGAGATCGGGGTGGGGTCGGCGGGTTGGTTCAGCAGGTCGAACGTGTTGAGAACGCCGATAATGTTGTGCATCCTCTCGTGGAAAACAGGAAGCCGGGAAAATCCGGTGTCTACCGCAAGCTGATGAGCCTCTTCCAAGGTGGCATCGTCTTGGATGGCCGTTATTTGTACGAGAGGAACCATACACTGTTCGACATTGATCTCTCCAAAATTAAAAATCTTGTGGATCATTGTTCGCTCAGTGGCGTCCAATTCGATGGTTTGAGAGTCCAAACTAAGGATTTGTCTAATTTGATCACGGCTGAAAGATTTTCCGTTTTCCTGTGGCTGGTTCATCAACCGTTGGGTAAAGAAATTTGATATCCGAGTAAAGAATGTGATCAGCGGGAAAAGAAGGGAAAGGCTCAGGTTTAGCGGTCGGATAAGGAACGGCATGATTGAATCGGCACGGTTTTGAAAGATCACCTTGGGAACAATTTCGCCGGCGAACAGGATGACAGGCGAGATGAGCACCATGGCCCAGAACTCTCCCTGTTTTCCCATGTGCATGACCATGTAACCTGTGAATAGGGCGGTGCTGGAGACCACGGCTAAATTGGTTCCGAGCGATGTGGTCGCGAACAGTTTTTCCGGCGAATCCAGTAGCCTGAGAACAATGGCTGCAGATGAACTTCCTTCATCGGCCTGCTGTTTCATTTTAATTCGGTTGATGGAAATCATGCCGATTTCCGAGCCGGAAAAGAAAGCCTCTACCAAAATGAGGAGGGCGATTAAAGTTAATGTCGTGGTCAGTTCCATCAGGTTGCCGTCGATTTTTCCTTGGGCTTGCCATCCGAGGCAGGCGAGGTCGGGGTCATGACAGTGAGGTGCAGGTTTAAAATTCTTGCTCCTTTCTTTTTTTCAATTCGGAACTTGAAACGGTCATGAGTAATCGCTTCTCCTGATCGGGGAACCCGGCCGAATAGCCCGAATACAAATCCTCCAAGGGTTTCGTAATCCTCTTCAGAGAGTTGGGCATGGAAATGTTCGTTGAATTCCGAAATCGGATAGGTTGCTAACAGCCGGAAGTTGGTGTCGTTGATCTGGATTAGTGGTTTTTCCTCGAACCGCATTTCGCTGTCAATTTCGCCCACCAGTTCTTCCAGGATGTCTTCCAGCGTTACCAGTCCGCAAAGGCTTCCGTACTCGTCAAGGACGACCGCCATATGACGTTTCTCTTTTTTGAATTCTTGGAGTAGTTCCTTGATCTTTTTGGACTGTGGGACTGACAGGACGGGACGCAGAACGCTCTTGAGGCTAAACTTTTCTGGGGATAAGTGCTTGAGACGGTTTAAATCCTTGGTAAATAGAATCCCAGCGATGCTTTCATCATCCTTGTTGTAAACTGGTACGCGAGCATAAAAGTTTTCCACGATACGGGGAAGGATATCATCGAGCTTGTCGTCGACCATCAAGGTAAACATATCGATCTTGGGGGTCATGATCTCGCCCGCTGTCGTTTCGCCGAATTCTATTACATTGTGGATCAACTCGCTTTCTTCCGAGTCGATGGCGCCTTCTCCCTCGCTCATTTGCACCATCGTTCGAAATTCATCGTCGGTGATGGTTGTTTTCTGGTTTCTGCGGAATGAAAAACCCAGCATCGAGACGAAGTTTTCTGCGACCCGCGTCAAGAATTTCTGGATGGGTTGCACGACGTTGGAAAAAAGTTTGAGGGGGTAAGCCGCGGCCACGGCGTAGGTTTGCGCAAACTTGAGCGACATGCTTTTAGGAATAATCTCACCGAACACCAGAAGAAGAAAGGTTCCCACCCCGACGGCGATACCCACCCCATAATTGCCGAACAGGGTGATGGCAATGGAGGTGGTGATGACCGACACGGCAATATTGATGAGTTCGTTACCGATGTATATGGTGATCAGCAAACCTCTTGGGTTCTCTAAAAGGGAGTTCACCATTTGACCGGCGCGGCCCCGTTGTTCCTTCAAATCATTCAATTGGAGTGAGGTGAGGGAGAAGAATGCGGCTTCGCAGGCGGAAAAAAACGCTGAAAAAACGAGAAAAACGGCTAAGAAGGATAAACGCAGTAGTATTGGATCGTCCAAAGCTTCAAATGGCTCCCAGCGCGGCTAGTACTCGTGCTCCAGAAACCTTCTCGCAAGTTATCGGACTGGCAGGTTCGGATTCGGCTGTCCCCGTCATTGCCGGTGGTTTCCTTTAAAATGGTTGAATCCCACTGAAGGTTTTAAGTTCCTTCGACCCCCGTTTTCCCCTTCAAGAATGATTTTCCCGGGGGAGGAGGTAACCTCGCCTATCAGCGAAACAGGTGTATGGGCCTTTAAAAACAATCTTCTTATTTTTTTAGCATCTTCCTTCTTCAAAGTAAATAGCAATTCATAGTCTTCCCCTCCAGAAAGAATATAATCCAGCGAGGAATAACCCATTTTTTTACAGATACTTTCAAGGGCTTGCGAGCGTGGAAGATGGGCTTCATACAGGACGGCTCCCAGTCTGCCCGGTGTGCACAGGTGGGTCAGGTCCTGAACAAGTCCGTCGCTCACGTCGATCATTGAGGTCAACCGGAGCTTGGATCTCGCCAGCAGACGGGCTTCGTCCAACCGGGGAGACGGCTCCAGATGCCTTTGCGTCAGATGGCGCACGTGCTTGGTGAGAGCAATGGACTTTTTCTTCTTTGACTGGAGCAGTCGAAGTCCAAGCGACGAGTCCCCAGGAGTTCCAGTTACCAGTATCTGGTCACCCGGTTGTGCTCCGGTGCGGGTGAACACCCGGTTCCGCCGGGCTTCTCCTAGAATGCAGATGTTGATGAACAAATGTTTGGGCGATGCGACCGTATCCCCTCCCGCAAGTTCGATGCGATACGCCTGACAAGCCGTTTCGAGTCCCGTATACAACTCGTCGAGAAACTTCACCGGGGTGGATTGGGGAAGCCCCAACGAAATCATTGCGAGGTAGGGTTTCCCGCCCATGGCGGCAATATCGCTGACATTGGCCGCCAGCACTTTGCGCCCCAATTGCGCAGCAGAGATAGTTTTGAGATCGAAGTGGACCGATTCCACCAGGGCATCGGTCGAAATCAACTGGATGGTACCCGTTTGCGTAGTGAAGACGGCGCAATCGTCGCCGATCCCGGTTTTCACCCGAGGCGAACGTGTGTGCAGGCGCGAGCGGAACCGATCGATCAAACCAAACTCGCCCAGTTTTTTCAAGTCTGCCATAAGCTGCTCAAACTGAAGAAGTAGGTGATGCCATTGTATCGGTCGCTTAAAAACGTTGCAAAAGAATATCGGTTATGAAAATCGGAGAGCTTGCGAAGGAGAGACTGTGATGGGGGCGAGTCGGCGCGTTCAGCTTGTGTTTTTAATGAGATTTTGCGCCATCACGTCGATGTTGAACTTTTTGTCGATCTTGATTGTGATCTGATCTCCTTCACAAAACGGAAAGCAGGTTGAGCGGCATTATCAGTTTGCTTGAAAAGGCGGGGTTACTTTAAAATTGCCCTTTTCCTTCAATGGCCTCGATTTCTTCCAATAGCTTTTTTCGCTGACGTTCCATCAGATCCATTTTGTCTTTTAGTGCCTTCATTTTAAGATCAGATGCATCCTTTTTCTTAGCGCTTTTTTCGACCTTCTTTTTGCCGACGCCGGACTTTTCACCGGAAACCAGCCACACATGAAAGTTTTCGGTCGTGACAAAATGCCAGAACACGGCGTTGATGTTGAAATGCACCAACCACGCTGCTGAATCACCCTGCTGGCAAAGTTTTTTCTGGTAGCGGTCGGTGATAACTGAGACCTCGGCGCATGTGGTGCTGGTCCAGTAGTAGTGTCCTCTACCATCGTCAAACACGGGGTTGATCCAGGCTTTCTGCCCGCTGATATTTGCTACCCGCTCACTGAAGATCAGGGTTTTTAGTTCCTGAAGGGAAGGGAGGCGCCAGTTATCCCGGCCCGCAGTACTTGCCGCTGCCGCAATTTTCTTAGCCTCCTTAAGTTTGACTTTTTTAAGGATCCCTTTTTCATCGTGGTGTCCCTTTTGCGTCCACATCAGATTGTTAACAGTATCTGTGACTGTTCCGTCACCGTTATCGACGAATTTGGCCGGAGGTAGATCTTCAATGGTGGTCTCGGATGTTTTTTTACATTCTGCAAGCAAGGGCCCCGAACCAGGGCATTTGTCGAGGATTTCAAAATGGTTCGATTTGCCCAGCATAGCGCAGACTTTCTCTTTGCTGCATCCGGCGTGTACCTGGAGATTGCTGGCAAAAAACAGGATCAAAGTGAAAATGGCAACCCGCATTGGAATCCTCCTTCTCCACGAAATAATTGAGAACAGGTTTGTCATTTAAAACGCCATTATAAGTTCGGAAAGCATACTATATTTTTTTGGGGATAGGGAAGCTTAAATAAGGCTGTCGCCGATCCCTGCTCGGAGCTCAACCTGCTCAAGCCCCGAAAGCGATTTCATCGAGTTGGATAAACGCCTCTTTGCTTTTGAGTGGAAGAAAAAAATTTGCTTGAGCGATTTCGTTGGTGGAGGGATCCGGGTTGATATTGATGACCTCGGTGCCCCGGTTTTTGAGTTGGAGTGCGATGTAATCGTTTGTGGGGACGGCGCCGGAACTACCCGTCAGAATGACGAGGTCTGTTCCCTGCTGCATGAAATTGCGAAAGTTCTTTTCCTGTTCCGGATGTCCCACATACTCCATGTCCCCGAACATCAGGATATGAGGTCGCGCAACCCCGCGACATTGCGGGCAGGTGGGAAGGTTCGAGGCTTTCATGGTTACCCGGTCGAGATTGCAGAGGGGTACCGTTTCTTCATCCCAGAACTGTTGGGAGCATACATCGAGGCATTGCAGACGCCACATCGACCCATGCACTTCAAGTACCCGATCCGGGCGGCACCCCGACCGTAAATGATACCCGTCGGTATTGGTTGTGTGAATGAACCCGTCTTCCAGATGATTCTGCACCCAGCAATTGATGATATCGTACCCTCCATGTGGCGTATTTTCATGCGCATTCTGCCTCCGCCATTCGTAGAAAGCCCAGGCATGCGCCAACTCATTGCGAAAAGCCCACGGATTCGCCAGATCCTGGGCTTCCAGGTTCTTTTCCCTGAACGGGGGAAAATTATTCCAGTATCCGTCCTTGTCTCGGAACGTCGGGATGTTGGAGTCAGCACTCATACCAGCGCTGGTCAGAAACAAAACTCGCTTCGCATTGCGTAACAGGTCAGCGGCTTGTTCGATGACTTCAGGCATCTGCATTCCATCCTTATGCTGGCGGTTTTTTTTCGATGCGGTGGTCGGCGTTCATTCTGAGTTGCGCTGGTAAAACAAAGATCGTATTCTGACGTGAATACTCTACCACCCGGCCCGTATGACCAACAAAACTTTATCAATAACCCTTGGAGAGAGCGGTTACCGCTCCGGAGATTCTCCCCTTCACCATACTGCGCCGCGGACAAAGATTCTGCTTGCGTTGGTTCTGCTTGCGGTTGCGGGTACAGGCGGAGGATGGACCCTTTTCTCTATCGCGCTGGTATGCCAGTTGGGGTTATGGATTTCCGGTGCCAGCCTTTCTGCTTCCTGGCAGCGACTGGGTTCGTTCAGGGTGCTTCTTTTTATCTTGGGTGGAGCACCCCTTTTCCTGACCCCGGGAACCCCGCTTCAACTATGGGGTGAGGTTCTGCTTCCCGTCACAATAGAAGGACTGGAGTGCGGTGTCTTGGTTGTTTCTCGATTGGTGTTGATGATTTGGATTTCGATGATTCTGGTACAGACGACCCGACCTGAAACACTTCTGGATGCTCTGACGGTGACCGGCCCTGGGTGGTCTTCACCGGGAAAACGCTTTCAGGAAATTCTTGTTGTTGGCGTATTGGCGTTTCAGGCTCTGCCCGGTCTTTTTGCCGAAGCCCAAACAGAGGTTACCAAAGGATTGGGCCAGGAAAGACACCGACCCGGAGCCAACCGTTTCGATAAAGTGTGCGCGGCAGTGGAAATTTTAATCGAGTGGATGGTGTCGGTGTTATCCGATTCCGAGCGATTGCCCAGGAATTTAAAAGGAAGACAATGAGTCAGTCCCGATTTGCCTTCTAGGTTTTTTTATCGGGTTTGGTGCAGGCCGCATTCCTTGTGCTCCGGATTTTCCCACCACCAACGTCCGGCCCGGATGTCTTCTCCCGGTTCGATGGCGCGCGTGCAGGGAGCGCAACCGATACTGGGATAGTTTTTTCTGTGCAGGGGGTTGATCGGCACGTTGTTCTTTTGAATGTATTCTTCAACCTGGACTAGAGTCCAGTCTGCCAGCGGGTTGATCTTGACAAGAGAGGCGCGGTCGGGGTCTTCCGCCACCTTGGGAACATCCGTGCGAGTGACGCTCTGTTCCCGTCGCAGGCCTGTGATCCAGGCATCGAGCCCCGAAAGAGCCCGTTTCAGCGGCTCCAGTTTGCGGATGGCGCAACACTCTTTTCTGTCGTCCACGTTTTCCCGGAAAGAGAAGTATCCTTTGTCCCGTACGAGCCGTTCGACGTCCTCCTTGACTGGAAAAAAAGTTTGTATGTGGATGCCGTATTTGGACCGGACGCGTTCCATGGTTTCGTAAGTTTCCTCGTGCAGTCGCCCGGTGTCGAGGGTGAGCACAGTGACTACATCATCCAGTTGCGCGAGCATATCGATGAGTACCATATCCTCCATGCCGAAACTGGAGGCCAGTCCAGCACGCTGACCGAAACGCTTACCCGCCCACTGTATAATTTCTTGTGCCGACTTTTTATCGAAATCCTTGAAATTCATAGTTTTTATTGTGCCAATTGGAGAGAGTTTTAAACCCGGCGGAACCCGGCGTCACCTGTGGCCGGTACCGACTGTTAAAAACAGATAACAGAGCTTAGCTATCAGGCATTGCGTGGGGGGATTTTTGCTTGACAGGTCCCCGATTTATTTATAGAGTTCAACGGCCTCAATTACACCTTTACTTTTTCACGAACTGCTTCGTAAAGCAAGTGAATAACTGCGGAGCGGTGGGGGGAAGCCTTTTAGTTTCAGGTGGCTTGAGGTCTGCGAGTATCCCAGAGGACAGCGTCCCTACTACAATTCTGGTTTGTACCTCCGTTGCAACATTCCCCTCTGGTCACACCTGCTTCGTGCCGCGAGGTCAGGGTTCGATTTAAACAAGAATGGCGCATTTATTGAGAGTGAAAAATCGGTTTTTTTTGAGGGCGGGGACAATCCTTTTCGCTCTCTGTTTTTTGATCGCAACCGGGGGGTCTGCCTTTGCCGGTCCACGGGGTTCGGCGATCCTTAAAGAGCTGGAAGATGCGCTGGTTTCGCTGGCCGACCGGATTCGGCCGGCTGTCGTCAGTCTATCCGCCTACGTTCCGCCATCGCCTTCGATACGGCGGCAGGGCGATGACTCAGGGCGTCCTGCAGGCGCGGGCGCGGGAGTCATCATCGATGGGGCTAAGGGCCTGATCGTCACCAATAACCACGTAGTTCGCGGATCGGGAAAAGTCAAGGTCACCCTGCTTGGCGGGGAGGAAAAAGTCGGCACCGTTCTCGGAAGCGATGAAGACACCGATCTTGCCGTGGTTCAGATTGAGGTCGACCAGCCATTGGCGTCGGCAGTATTCGGGGATTCCGCCCATCTTAAGGTCGGGCAACTGGCGGTAGCCGTCGGGAATCCATATGGATTGAATGATACCCTGACTTTCGGGATCATCAGCGGGTTGAACCGGGAGAACGTCAACCTCTCCCGATATGAAGATTTCATTCAAACAGACGCTTCGATCAACCCAGGAAACAGCGGCGGGCCGTTGCTGGATATTCGGGGCGAGGTGATCGGCATCAACACGGCCATCATCAACTATGCCCAGAGCATCGGGTTTGCGATCCCGTCCAATATTGTGCGCAAAGTAACCTCCGAACTGATCAAGTTCGGTGAGGTCCAGCGTGGCTGGCTGGGTGTTGGCATTGAACAGGTCACACCGGAAATTGCTCGCAGGACCAAGAGCGAGGAAGGGAAAGGCGTTTGGGTCAACTCGGTGTTCGAGGGGGACCCGGCGTACCGGGCGGGGCTCCGTGTTGGCGACATCATACTAAAAATAGGAGGCGCCCCGGTCGATACCCCCAGTCGAATGATCCGCCTGATCGGTTCCTTCTCTCCGGGGCAATCGGTGAATCTGGATATCCTGCGCGAGGGACACCGTGAGGTGCTCACCGTCATGCTGGACAGCCAGAAAAGGGGACGTGAAAAACAGGTCGCCCGGTCCTACTCAGAGCCGGCGAGGGCCCCGATGGGTCTGGAGGTTGAGAGTCCGGAAGGCCTGGAAGAGGTTGTTATTTCAAGGGTTAACCCGAAAAGTCCCGCTGGAGCAGCCGGGTTGCGCGCGGGCGACCGCATTGAAGCGGCGAATGGCCGCGCGGTTGGGGGAATCGAAGAGTTTAAAAGCATCCTGGATTCTGTTTCTACCGGGGAGTCACTCTTTCTTCTGGTTTTGAGAAACGAAGAAAGACTCCATCTGGCGCTTGTGCGGGAAGATTGAAATGTGGTAAGCTTTTCAGTCTTTTTTTGCCATGAACTGATACGGGAGTGGTCCCGTTTTCTTTTAAGTCGAGTACAAAGGGGTTACACAAGGGGTTAAACTTTTTTAAGGGAGTACAACAACCAAGGGAGGTACCAACATGTTTAATCGCGCTACAAAGGGGTGGATGTTGTGGCATGCGCTTGTGGTTCTGGTCCTGAGTTTTGGGCTGGTGGGGACCGCAGGTGCTGTCTCGTCCGATCATGACGGACAAACGGGGCCGGAACGCCCCGCCTGGCTGAATAAGCTGGAAACTCAGGTGGACTACGAAGAAATGATGAGCGGCATGGAAGGCCGCCAGGACCGCCTGAACAACACCTTCATGAAACTGATGGGTCGTCTGCAGGATAAAGTCAAGGAGCACGCGAGCCCGGCTTCTTCGGGTGGCGGATTCCACGATTCCTGGTCGGCGCATCAGCTGGGCCAGAGCTACCTGCTCGGTCCCTCCGAGGCGGCCGCCAAGGTGTTCAAGGGCGCGCATTGCCCGTCAAATGCTCCAGTCAAGAAGTACAACGTTTCCGCGATCAATGTCGAGGTTGCGCTGAACCAGTGGGGGGACTACTACCCGGGTTACATGTACGTCCTCGATGAAGACATCAAAAGGGTCCGCGCTGAAGAAGAAAAGAATGCCAAGGCCCGTGAGGATGAGAACGATCCGGGAGCGGTTTCTACCGGGCTTCAGGGCGATGCTATTCAGCCTCTCACTCTGCGCGCCAACCAGGGCGACTGCGTCCGTGTTCATTTCACCAACCAGATCGAAGATGAAGATGCCGGGTTCCAGGTAAATGGTTCGGCCATGATCATCAGCTCTTCCGGGCTTCCGGATTCAGCTGTGTCTGCGGGCGCCATTGTTACATCCGGCGAGTCGCAGGACTTCGAGTGGATGATTCCGATTGACGAGCAGGAAGGGAGTCACCTGATTCAGAGCCATGCCGGACGCGACCCGTCCGCCCTCGGCCTGATCGGCGCGTTCATCGTCGAGCCGGTCGGTTCGACGTATCTGGATCCATGGGACGCTAAGCCGTTAAAGAATGGCTGGGAAGCCATAATTGCCAACGACGAAGACAGGGACTTCCGTGAGTTCGTCCTGTTCTACCACGAAGTGGGTGACGAATCGTTCCGCCCGCTCAACCGCTTCGGTGAGATGATTCCCCAGCGCGACCCGCTGACGGACGCCTATCGTCCCTCCGCCCGCGCGATGAACTACCGCTCCGAGCCGTTCGGGATCAACAACCTGGCGGTGCAGGACAAGATGTTCCACTACGAAGATGAATCACTGTCTTACAGCTCTTACACCTTTGCCGATGTCCCGACGACCATTCCACGTTCGTACCTGGGCGACCCGGCGAAGTTCCGTCTGATTCACGGCGGCGGTGAGGTGTTCCATTCGCATCATCCGCACGGCGGATCGATCCGCTGGACCCGTTCGCCGAAACGTGAAATTCAGATCAAAAACCTGACCACGGCCGCCTATGACGGTCCGGTCAAGTACCCGGTCATCCGTACCACCACCGACCGGGTGGACGTTGAAGTTATCGGCCCCTCCGAGGCACTGGACCTGGAAACCGAGTGTGGTTCCGGTCTGTGTCAGCGTCTTGCGGGTGACTTCCTGTTTCACTGCCACGTGGCGCATCACTACGTCGCCGGCATGTGGGGCTACTGGCGGGTGTACAACACCCTTCAGAATGGAAACTATCCGCTCGGCAGCACCGACGTCATGCGTCCGCTGGCCGAGCTTCCCGACCGTAAGGGCCGCATCCCTCGGGGTGTGAGCTCCGACAAGCTGGTCGGCAAGACGATGGACTGGTTCGGTACCAAGTTCAAGATTGTTGACAAAGGCAAGAGCGACTGGTCCAAAGAGACCCGTGTTGTCAACGTCAGGGACTGGGTCAAGTACATGCTGCCGCCTAAGGGTAAGCCGGGTCATACCGACGACGAGACGGGACAGGTTAAGTCCAATGACGGTTCGGTATGGGACTACGACTGGAAAGGCAACCAGGCACTGTCCGAGAGAGAGGCGACCTATATTGTGCCCAAGTACAAGTCTCCGCGTCCCGGCAAGCGTCATCCGCTCCAGTTCGATGACAGGGGCAAACTGGCTTGGCCGCACATGACGCCGCACTTCGGCAAGCGCGTACCGTTCGCCCGTCATCACGGCGGCGCTCCCTGGTTGGAGCCTTTCCACCTGTGGAGAGATGACGGCATCATTACCGCGACTGAATCGGGCAGCGGCCGTTCGGGACCGGGTCTGGAAAGCAGTGCCCCGGCTAAACCGGGTGAGCAGGGCCGTTGGAGCCTTTGCCCTCCGGGAGCCGGACGCAAACAGTACAACCTTGTTTTCATCAATACCCCGATCGAGCTTTCGGGCGCGATCGGTAAAACGCCTCCGATCATCGACAAGTACGGCCTCATCTACGTGATCGATGAAGAGATGGCAGCGGTGAAGGCCGATCCGAAGAAAGCCATTCCGCTGGTTATCCGCGCCAACGTTTATGACTGCGTGGACCTGCTGTTGACCAGTGAGTGGGATGACGACGACTTCACCAACTTCCAGATGTCCAAGGTCAACATCCATCCGCACTTTTTCCAGTTCGACAACCAGGCGTCGGATGGTGTGATCTCGGGCTTCTCGTATGACCAGTCCATGCGGTCGTACAGGCAGTTCGACAAGAAGATGAAGGACGGGCACCATGTGGGCATGCCCGTACCGATGAACGCCAAGCTTCTCAAGTCGACGAAGCCTGGTGATTCGACCATCGAGATCCAAATGGCGCACCATGCCACACCGTTTCATGCCGGTGCTGACATCATCGTCGGTATCGAGGTGCCCAACGGCAAGGACGCACGCTGGATCAAGTCGATCTCCCCCGATCCGACCAAGGCGTTTGCCAAGGACGACAAGTACACCGTCACGTTTACCGAAGGCATGACCCACGCTCACAAGGCTGGACAGATTGTGAGCACCGAGTACGTGCGTTATCGCTGGTGGGTGGATATCGATATGGGTCTTGTGTTCTGGCACGACCACGCGTTCGGCGCGACCACCTGGCCGCACGGCGGTATCGGATCGACCATCGTCGAACCCTGGGGATCGACCTATCATGACCCCAAGACCGGCAAGTTGATTCGCAGTGGTCCGGTGGCCGATATTCATGGAACCGAGCCCTTCGCTTACGGGCGGAACGGGAGTTTCCGTGAACTGGTGGCCCAGCTCCACGATACCGTTCCGCATACGGCCCAGCTCGTGACAGAGGGGAATCCTCCTGGACTTACTCGCGAGAACGCCATTGCGGCGGGTCAGTCCATCTCCTTCCAGATGCCTACGACCATGCAGGAGGTGGCCTTCCCGTACCTGAACGGCGGGACACATACCACGGGCGGCGGATTCAACTTCCGTGCGTCCTCCCTGGCGGCCCGGCTGCTAAATAACGCCGACGCTT
>CAJWLY010000019.1 GCA_913043155.1 uncultured Nitrospinaceae bacterium
TTCATTGCTGAAGAATAATGTTGTCTTGCTGTATGAGTAGTTCGAATACTCGATAGAAAGTTCGAGAAACTGGCTTTGTGGACGGGAGTCCTAGCATTTGTGGAGGGAAATATTGACCGGAGATCTGCCTTAGGGGTTACGTTGCGAGGGATTTTTCGAACAAACAAAAACCCCCACCGGCCATCAGGGGCCAGCAGGGGCTATGTAGAGCGGGTCACCGGCAGTACCTAGCCGGACATTAAACCTTTTGTGTCCTCATCCGACCATCCATATGTTTCTCGTCCATATTTGATACACGGAATCAGGCGGTCCAACACTTCATAGCAATCTGGGTTGAGCGTTAACTTTTTATTGAGCTGACTGATCTTGGACAGGAGTTTTACTTCATCATATCCAGACCAATCTGGCCCAGAATCATCGATGGGTCCTGTGGTCACCCTGATACTTTGATCCCCGCTAGGACCACGTGTTCTGAATTTGAAGCTGTATTCCCTTTCCGGGCCCGTGACTATTCTTTCGTACAACTTGAAACCCTTTGGGAAAGTCCAACCCAATTCCTTCCCTAAAAAGATCAACAAGCGTTTACAAGCTTCATCGCAGAGCTTCCATTGAGCATCATACAGTTTATTCTTGACCCGCCTTGACCCATAACCCTCAGGATAATGATAGGCCTGGGGGAAATTGAAGGAATGGTTATCGTCAGAAAGAACATCTATCAAAAACTTCCAGGTTTTTGTGTTGCAGTCTCTGAAGCCAAGATGGCGACAATCATAGGGAATAGGAGGTTTATTGGGAGCTTCTCTGATGATAATGCTTGAATCGTTCTCGTAGCTTATTTCCAGATCTTTAACCTTGTTCTCTATATCTTCTGTTAGTTCAGTCTCTACGGGTTGGTTATGCGTTTGACCTATAAATTCCAAAAACTGGTTGAATAACTTTCGACTTTCCAGATTTGTAAGCATGGTAATTTCCTTTCTTAAAAGCGATCCAGCGAGGACGAAGGCGAGTGGACATAGCTCACTCGTTTATTCCTCGATTTTGAAGTTTTAAGGAAAAAAGGAAATTACGACTTGGGCGGTGGGCTTAGTGAATCAGAGATGTGTGAATTGAAGAAGGTGGGCTGGGCAAATATGTCCTGTCCCGTGCCGAATGGAACCTCCTGGTGAAAGGCAGAAGATGTCGTGTAAGGAGAGGCGGGGGACGGATCGACCTGATGCGGGCCAGATGCCTGGGCCTGTTTGTGTTGGGCCGATTCCCCCGACAACCACTCTACAAACTCAAGGAAAGATTTGAAGACCACCGTAAACGTTCCCAGCCTTGTTCCGCGTTGTTGTGAGATTATATCTTTTTTCTGGTAGCTGGCAACAGGAACCTCTGGAGCAAAGATATTATCTTTATCAGGAAGAACTACACGAGCAATGGGCTGAGACTCCCTAACCGGGAATACCGGGAGCTCGGTAGCAGCGGGCCCTGCCGTCACCCTGATACTTTGGTCCTTTTGAATTTCTATAACAAGTTTCTTTCCAGGAAAGATCAGATCCGGGTTATCCAGGTTGTTAAGCGCCACAACTTTGGATAAATCTACACCAAAGTATCGAGCGATGGTCCATAGGCTTTCACCCTTTTGGATTGTATGGGTTATTTTTTGAGCTGGGGGGAATTTATCGGTTTGTGTAAAATACAGGCTATTGGCTTTCGATGGGAATGCATAGGCAGCACCCGTCATGAAACAGACCGCAATGCAGAAACCAAACAAAATGATTATTTTTTGTATTCTCATAAGAGCCAAAAACGTACAGTCATCTCGACGACTATCTAAAAGGCTACAACCAAGTATCGACTCGTGTCAACTGATTCTGAATGTTTTTTTCCACTAAATCTTCTCCTCATAAGCGGCTCCTATAAATTTGCAAGCATCCCTCGGTGAACTTTCTTCGGAAAACTCGGGAGAAAGTTGCAAACGGGGAGTTTTTTACAACCCTTTTAGAGACGCGCTCAAAAACCTCCCGTTCGAAGATTATTTATCCGTTCTAGCGTGTTCGAGAAAAAAAATCTCTCGAACAAAATTTAAATTCCTTCCCGGCTTGAAAACTAAAAAAGAAAAAATAGAGAGATCTGGAGTATAATTAATTGAACTCTTGATGAGGAGGAAACCGTGAATATAGACCAAAACAAAAAAATTCTAATAGGGGTCGCGCTCGGTATATATCTTCTTTATAAAGTCATGGGGGGGTGAGCGGTTTTCAGGTTAATGATACTTCCTAATATCGGTTTTTTTACCTTACCGACACGTTTTCGCTTACCTACTTTCCAACCGTGGGAGACCCAGAATAGATATTACAGCCAATATGTAAAAAAACCCGCGGGGGAACGTCTCGACATAGGATTGAATGTAATTTTGACAAAATCCCCAACTGAAGGAGTGGGCGTTTTCAATCAAGGGTAGGCCTCTTCATACAACGTAGCGCAAGCCAGCACACCCACCACCCCATGCAGTGCGTGGCAAGATCTATCGCCCAAGGCACCGATCCCTGTCCCGGGGTAGTAATCCAGAAGCCCCATCCCGGTACCAAAAATCATCCAAAAAAAGAACATTGACGAGGAGGTCATGGGCTTGGCATGCGGATTCACGCCCGTTCCGAAGTGCCACATCGCATAAGTTCCCACACTGTCCGAAACAGCGGCAAACAACGTGACTTTAAAAACAGTGCAGTCATTCAAAAAAAATTACCCCATGATGCCATCAAACAGGGCCACCCCGCCGCGTGGAGCAGAAATTACAAAAAAACCCAGCAGGAGCGCCTAAATATGTTCGAAAATCATTTATTTTCGGAATTATTGGATGGATATTCGAGCAGGGGTAGACCCATAAATCACTAGGTTTAAAAGGCTATACAGAATACGGCCCAATGGTTATTGACGCCTAAATTTATACGGAAAACATATGAATTAAAAACACTTTACTGGAGTTAGGGTCGTTTAAGCGCAAGCGATTCCTTGAATAAAGTGGAAACCAACCTGATCCACTAAAACAAAAAGGCCGCTTTTCCTTTAAGAAAAACAGCCTTTTGAGTATTTGGCTCCGGTGACAGGACTCGAACCTGTAACACATCGGTTAACAGCCGATTGCGCTACCATTGCGCCACACCGGAATGGAAGTCTTTGAACTCGATCCCCCACGGTCAGGATCCTGAGAATCGAAAATCAATGTTCTTGAAAACCTTATAGCTAAATCATTTACAAACTGTTGTCAAGTCTCTTTCAGCCCTCACTTCATCTCGGTACGGCCTTCCAAGGATTTCAACAGAGTCACCTCATCGGCATACTCGATTTCACCGCCGACGGGGAGGCCTCGGGCAATACGGGTCACTTTAATGTTGCCGGGTTTAAGGATCTTGGCGATGTAAATCGCCGTTGATTCTCCTTCCATGTCGGGGTTGGTCGCCAGTATGACCTCGCTGATGTTATTTTTTTGAACTCGCTCCTTGAGGGCTTCGATCGTTAATTCAGCAGGTCCTATCCCATCGAGAGGCGAGATCACTCCCATGAGGACGTGATACCTTCCGCGGAAATGCCCTATGTTCTCCATCACGTAAACGTCGTGAGGTTCCTCGACCACGCACACGAGAGAGGAGTCGCGTTTGGGGTCCTGGCAAATCTCGCAGGGGTTTATTTCCGTGATGCCGTGACACTCGGAACACAAAACGATCTTCTCTTTGACGTTACGGATGGCATCGGCCAATTTGTTTGCCCGCTCGGCACTTCCCCGCATCAGGAAAAAAGAGAGCCGCTCGGCAGTTTTCTGCCCGATGCCGGGTAAGCGTTTTAGCTCTTCAATCAGTTCGGTAACTGCTGATGGACGTTTCATTAATGGGGGAGAGGGATACTGATCAGGGAAACAAGCCGGGGATTTTCATTCCGCCGGTGAATCGGGTCATTTCTTCCTGCGCCAGGTCTTTTACTTTTCGATGCACTTCATTCATGGCTCCGACTATCAAATCCTCGAGGACCTCCCGATCTTTCATATTGATGAGTTCATCGTCAATGTGAATCGAAAGGATCTCATTGAGGCCATTAGCCGAAACTTTAACCATGCCTCCACCTGTGGAGACTTCGACCGTTTTTCCGGCCAGATCGCGTTGGACCTCGGCCATTTTCGACTGCATTTCCTGAGCCTGCTTGAACAGGGAACCCCAATCTTTTACCGACATGGCTTCTTATATTTTAATGTATAAATTCGATGGTCAGCGAATGACGACACCTCCAAACACATCCAAGGCATCCTGAATAATTTCGGCCTCGGTCTTTTGTCTGGATTCATTACGGTGCATCATAACTTTTTTTTTATCACTATTTGTATCCGCCCCGCTCGCCTGGGGATTTTTATTTTCGTTAAGGAAAAGCTCGACTTTCATCTCGCGCCCGCAAACTGTTTTCACCGCATCGATCACCACCTGGATATTTTCCGGGTCCTGGATCCGCTCCAGGGTGACTGGATCCGCAAAACCCAAGCTCAGACCGGACTCATTAAATGAAAGAACTTTGCACTGAGAAAGGTAGTGGTCGAACATCGGTTTACGACCGCAAATCTCCTGGCAGATGCGATCCCAGTCAAAACTCGAGTCGACCGGGTTCCCCAATGAAGACAGCCCCGCCGGCGATGCGGGGAGGGTCTCGGAAACGGGATTCGGGCTTTCTGCTATGGAGCCGGCTGACGATTTATTATCCCTTTCCATCGCATTTACCTTTTGGATCATTTCGTCAATCTTCTGGAAGGGACGAACATCTACTAAACGTAAAACGGACATTTCAAAAACCATCTGGGCCATGGGACTGCGCTTCATTTCCGATTCCGTGCGAGCGAGCACCGTGAACATCTGCTGCAGTTCATCGGCATGGAACGCCTCGGCCTGCTTTTGCAGTATCTCTAGGTTGCAAATATGGGCATCCAGGATCCGTTCCGGTTTATCGGAGAGTTTGACCATAAGAAGATGCCGCAGGTATTCCGCCAAATCGCGACAGAAAAAGTTCAGGTCCTTTCCTTCGGTAGCTATTTTCTGTATCTGCTCTATGAGGCCAGCGCCGTCCCTTTGAATTAAATGATCGATGAATGTTTCCAGGGTCTGTCGCCCGACAATTCCCAGAACCTCTTCCACCGATCCGGCCCCGACCGTTTTCCCGCAGTAGGCGATGACTTGGTCGAGCAGGCTTTGTGCGTCGCGCATGCTCCCGGTACCGGTCTTGGCAATCTCTTCGAGGCTGAGTCCGTCGGCCTGGATGTTCTCCTGTTCGCAAATAAGTTCCAACTGCTGAACGATCTGCTTATGGGAAAGGGGTTTGAACTCGAAACACTGGCACCGGGACAGGATGGTCTCGGGAATTTTGGACAGCTCGGTCGTGGCGAAAATAAAGACAACATTGGGCGGAGGCTCCTCAAGCGTTTTGAGCAACGCGTTGAAGGCGCTGCGCGAAAGCATATGCACCTCGTCAATAATATAGATCTTGTACCGGCAGGCGGAAGCGGCATACTGAATGGTTTCTATGAGGTCGCGCACCTCGGCAACACCGTTGTTGGAGGCTCCATCGATTTCCCTCACGTCGATACAGTTGCCGGATTTAATCTCATTACAGAAACTGCACTGATCGCAGGGCTCGGTGGCGGGTCCACTCTCGCAGTTGATGGCCTTAGCAAGAATGCGGGCGGTGGTTGTCTTCCCCACGCCGCGTGTTCCGGAAAAAAGATAAGCATGGGATACGCGATCGAACTTGATGGCATTGGTCAGGGTGCGGACGATGTGTTCCTGTCCGATCAGCTCACCAAATTTCTGAGGACGCCATTTACGCGCCGATACCTGAAAGTCCATAGCTCTTTCCGCCAATCAAAATGGGGCCCGGCAGGGGAATGGGACTAAATATTTAAGGCAGAATGCCGGGGGATCTCACAGCACACAAGGTGTTCTGCTACCGCTGCTTCCTTCCGGACCTGACGGGATTCACAAAGCCATGTTGCGCAAGGCCCAGCAAACTGCCAAATCAATTTGAATACGAACGGAGAGGGAGGGATTCGAACCCTCGGTAGGGTATAAGCCTACACACGCTTTCCAAGCGTGCGCCTTAAACCGCTCGGCCACCTCTCCAGATACCTTATATGTTTTATGCAACTCGTTCAACGCGGGAAAAATCCCTCGACTTGAACCGCCGCGTGAACTAAAAACGGAAAGGAGAGGGAGGGATTCGAACCCTCGGTCCCCTAAAAGAGGACAATTGATTTCGAATCAATCGCCTTCGACCACTCGGCCACCTCTCCATACTGCCGAAGCCCCTGTTTTCAGGATCGGGGTGACGGAAGGAGAAAAAAAGCGCGCCCAAGAGGACTCGAACCTCCGACCTATGGTTCCGCAAACCATCGCTCTATCCAGCTGAGCTATGGGCGCCTGTTATCAGCAAAAAAAATAAAAAACGGCCGGCCACCCTTCTTGCCGCCCGGTCTCTTTTCCTGAAACCCTAAGCCATGCCCGCGCTGATCGGTCACGAAACATCAGCAGGAACCGACGCCAAAAGCTCCAGAGAATATACCTCATGTTCGAATGCGTACATCGAGGGAAATTGCTTGAAAGCCCATCCTTTATAAATAATTTTATCGTTTTCTTCAACCACGAGTTGAACTGCCGGATTGAGCTCCTCGTTCCCCATTGATGTGTAGGTCGTTTTATCCATCACAAAGTTCGGCAAAAACGGTCCCACCGTCACTTTCAGTCCGGAGCCTTCCAGGGAGAAACTGGAACCGAGTTCTACGGCCCGAGCCCCTGTCAGTTCACCGTCAAGCTTGTTGCGGACCAAAATCTTGACCGCCTTCCACTTACCTTGGACATCTCGGGGCACGTTAACCCCCCGGGCGGGCATCTGATCAGCATTCACCTGTGGATGACCGAACGACTTTTGCCCCGACCCTTCTTTTAATCTCGACGCTGATTGAAGCTCGCTTAAGGACTGTTCTGGCAGAGGAGTGCTTGGATCGGTCCCCATCGAGCAGCCCCCGGCACCGGCAAAAAAGACGACTAGGAACAGGGTCGTACTTTTCTTCGCCAGCATAAAAGCGAAATGATTCGTCCTCTTCATCCTGAAATTTTATGGCGGAGAGGGAGGGATTCGAACCCTCGGTAGGCGATAAACCTACACACACTTAGCAGGCGTGCGCCTTAAGCCAGCTCGGCCACCTCTCCGTTCTATAGAATTATCGGTTAACAATAAATATTTCAATAAGTTAGACGCTATTCATTGTTAAGCGATAATCAAAAAAGTATGTGGCGGAGGGAGTAGGATTCGAACCCACGGTACTTTCGTACAACGGTTTTCAAGACCGCCGCCTTAAACCACTCGGCCATCCCTCCGTAGTTTTTCATAGTCATCCAGTTGCCTTTAAATGTCAAGCAACCTGTTGTAACCGAAAATACCCGCCCTAAACCTCATCACTTCTTCTTTCTGATCCTTTTTTCAATCCCTTCCAGCTTCATCTGGAGCAGGGCGGGGTACACATAATTATCTCCCAGGGACGCAAACATATCGAATGCTTCTTTTAGCATTCCTTCTTCTTCAAGACACGAAGCGACGACAAATTTCATCTCGCCTTGGTACTTGCTGCCAGTAGACCCCTCATTAAAGTCATCGTAATATCTGCGAACATCCGAGCAACGCTTCAGGGTATAAAGGGTTTCCAGGATTTTAAACTGGGCTTCTCCCGCCCTGAGGCTTTTCGGATATTTTTCCAAGAGAACTTCGAACTCCACCAAGGCCTGCTCGTAATTCCGTTTTTTGAAATAAATGGACGCGATACGGTACTGATGGTCACCTTTTTCCCGTGGTCGATCAAATTTGTTGATCAAGTTCTGGTACTCGATAATCGCCTGATCGAGATCTTTAAAGGTAAATTCCATGATCTCGGCAATATATTTCTGCGCATCGAAATTGTAGGAACCTGCCTTGTCCGCTGCCATGACTTCCTGAAAATAGATGATCGCCTGAGCGCTGTTGTCTAGGCTGAAATGATAAATCTCACCTAGACGGAATAAGGCTTCCTGAGCAAACGGCGTGGAAGGATATTTTTTGATAACGGTTTTAAAAATTTCAACCGCGCTCTGGTTGCGGCCTTTGATCCACTCATCATTGGCCTCCGAAATAAGTTTCTGCCCACCATCAGCCCCGCACGCCGTTAGGAACAGAACCACAAAACACAGCAAGCTCCGTTTCACATATGGTTGGATTACAAATTTCATGAACCCACCGGATAACCGGCAATTTAAATGAGAAGGGATTACAGTTAAGTGAGGGGGAAGAGAGGCCGGGTGTCCAGGAATCCGGCTCATTCCATCAATTTTTCAACGCAGACCACCCGGTTGTCCTCTTTTAATCCGACAACGCGGACGCCTTGAGTGTTCCGGCCGATGATGGATATTTCCTGAACACGCATGCGAACAATATTTCCATCGGAAGTGATGACCAGAATTTCATCACTCTCTGTCACCTGTTTGACACCGATAACTGACCCGATTTTTTCATTGCACTTGATGGTGATGACACCCAACCCACCTCGGCCTTGGATAGGATATTCATCCAATCGCGTGCGTTTTCCATAGCCTTTGTCGGTCACGGTAAGAATCGCGGTCCCGGGTTCAACCACACAGGCTCCCACCACGTGGTCCCCTTCTTTAAGGCGAATCCCGCGCACACCACGTGCGGTACGACCAATGGGCCGGGCTTCCTCTTCGGAAAACCGAATAGAGAAGCCATTCTTGGTGACCAGCAAAATATCCTGACGCCCATCAGTCAATCCAGCCGCAATGACCCGGTCATCATCATCGAGGGTTAAGCCGATGATCCCTCCCTGCCGGGGTTTGCTGTAAGCCATAAGAGACGTTTTTTTAATCACACCCCGCTCGGTGGCGACCAAAACGTTTTTCCCCTCTTCAAACTTTTTAACGGACAGAATACCGGCGATGGTCTCTTCGGGTTTAAGATGGAGCAAGTTGGCAATGGACTGGCCCTTAGAAGTGCGCCGCACGTCTGGTATTGAATAAACCTTTAGCCAGTGGACCTTTCCGAGGCTGGTGAACACCATCAGATAATCGAGAGTCGAGGCGACAAAGAGGTTCTCGACCACATCCTCTTCGCTCACCTTCATCCCCTTGATCCCCTTGCCTCCACGCCGCTGGGATTGGTAGTTGTCCACACTCTGGCGCTTAATGTAACCGCCGCGGGAGTAACTGACGACCACGTCTTCATCGGCAATCATATCTTCGATATCGATATCGTCGGCCTCGGCAGGAACGATTTCCGTACGCCGTTCGTCACCATATTTTTTCTTAATCTCAGTAAGCTCACCGCGAATGATTTTCAACTTTACATCGTCATGGGTGAGAATATTTACCAGTTCCTTGATCAGTTTTCGGGTCGCCTCCAGTTCATCAACGATTTTCTTTCGCTCCAAACCCGTCAAGCGTTGCAGTCGCATTTCCAGAATGGCTTTGCCTTGAATCTCAGAAAGCCCAAACTGTTCCATAAGTCCAGCAAGAGCTGTCGCCGGATCCGCCGCTGCACGGATAAGAGCCACAACCGCATCCATGTTATCGAGGGCAATCTTCAGCCCTTCGTAAACATGCTCCTTCTCCCGAGCTTTTTTTAAATCAAATGCGGAGCGCCGGGTCACCACCTCTTTGCGAAACAGGATGAAGTGGTGCAGCATTTCTTTGAGATTGAGAATTTTAGGTTGCTGGTTAACCAGAGCGAGCATGATAATGCCGAAGGTTTCCTGAAGCTGGGTGTTCTTATAAAGGGTGTTCAGCACCACCTGGGCTATCGTCCCCTTTTTAAGCTCCAGTACCACGCGAATTCCGTCACGGTCGGATTCATCTCTTAAATCAGAAATACCTTCCAGACGTTTATCCCGAACCAGGTGAGCAATTTTTTCAACCAACCGGGCCTTGTTAACCTGGTACGGCAATTCCCGAACCACAATCCGTTCACGATCTCTTTTTTCACTGCTTTCGACATCTACCCGGGCCCGAACCTTGATAATGCCTCTACCCTTCAAGTAGGCGGAGCGGATCCCCGATGTTCCGTTGATGATGCCACGGGTAGGAAAGTCAGGGCCGGGAACGATTTCTATAAGATCGTTCAGGGTACAATCAGGGGTTTTGATCAGATGAATGGCGGCATCGATTATTTCCCCTAGGTTGTGCGGTGGAATATTCGTGGCCATACCAACGGCGATCCCGGACGCCCCATTGACCAACAACTGGGGGAACACAGCGGGAAGAACCGAGGGTTCCTGTAAAGATTCATCATAATTCGGGACGAACCGCACGGTATCTTTTTCCAAATCACGCAGGAGCTCCTGGGCGGCCTCGGCCATGCGGATCTCGGTATACCTCATCGCGGCGGCAGAATCCCCATCAATGGAACCAAAATTCCCCTGTCCATCAACAATCGGGTACCTCAGGGAAAAATCCTGGGCCAGCCGCACGATAGTGTCATAAATGGCGGAGTCTCCGTGTGGATGGTATTTACCCATCACGTCCCCGACAATACGGGCGGATTTCTTGTAGGGTTTGTTGAATGTGTTCCCCACTTCATTCATGGCAAACAGCACTCGGCGATGCACCGGTTTCAGCCCATCCCTGATGTCTGGTAGTGCCCGACCAATGATGACGCTCATCGCGTAATCAAGGTAGGAGCTTTTCATCTCCTCGTTTATGTTAATCGGCTCTACGGTTCCTTCGGGCATTGCTTTTTCCTTTTCGATTTGTGGGTTTTCTGAATCCGGTTTGCTTTAGTGGGGAGAAAACTAATTTATACTCGCCCCCGCAGAATGCGCGGTCTAAATATCGATGTTTCTGGCTTCCAAGGCATTGTTCTGAATAAATTCGCGCCGCGGACCGACTGCATCCCCCATAAGGGTGGTGAATAGATCATCGGATTCTACAAAATCATCCGCGTGCACCTGAAGGAGAACCCGCTTCTGGGGATCCATCGTGGTTTCCCAGAGTTGCGCCGGGTTCATCTCGCCCAAACCTTTATAGCGCTGAATCATCATGCCTTTCTTTGCTGTTTCCAGGACCGCTTCCAGAAGATCGTGCTTGGATCCCACTGGGGTGGTGTCTGTACCATTGACCAGTTGGAACGGGGGATGGTCGATCGCCCGGAGGGGCTCGTAGACCTCGAGAATTTTCTGGATAATTACAGAATCTACAAACTCAGCGTTGAATTTTATGCGGAATTCCCGGCCCTGATCCTGCCCGCCAATGATAAATTTAAAAAGGTTGTTTTCGGAATCGAAATCGACCTTGAGATGGACATCTTTGACTTTAGAGTCCAAATCGATCTTTTCTAGTCCATGGGTGGTTTTAGCTATCAATTTCTTTTCGTTGGATTTATCAAGTTCCACCTTGAAGCGCTTCAGTTTATTTTCCACGTCCCATTTAATTTTATCGGCACTTAAAAATTCTATGGGAAGATTGAGAAATTCTCCTTTGTAGTCTATTTTTTTACGGTTCTCTTCATCGACCAACTCATCAAAGAGCTTGGCAATAACCCCCACCACTCCCTCAAGTGTCTCAAAACACTGGCGGCTGACCTTGAGTTTCACCAAACCGTTGAGAATCTTACCTGGAATATTATTCCTAACCACTTGCTTGAAGCAATCTTCGTAACGAACCAGATTATTGACCAACTTGACGAGCTCTTTCCCAACGTAGGAGTATTGACCGTTCCCTGTGGCCTGAACCTCCATTTTTTCTGTGCCGCGCTCAATCAGGTGCTGTAAAAGGTTTTTCTCGTTTTTTAGGTAATTTTCCTTTTTCCCTTTTTTAACTTTAAACAATGGGGGCTGCGCAATATAAAGGTGCCCGTGCTTAACTAACTCACCCATCTTTCTGAAAAAAAAGGTAAGCAGCAGGGTCCGAATATGGGCGCCGTCTACATCAGCATCGGTCATGATGATGATCTTGTGATAGCGCAAGTTTTCAATTTTAAAGTCCTGTTCGCCAATTCCTGTGCCCAGCGCAGTAATAATGGTGCGGATTTCATCACTCGTAAGCATCTTGTCGTCACGAGCCTTTTCCACATTTAAAATTTTCCCTTTGACCGGTAAAATCGCTTGGAATTTGCGATCGCGGCCTTGCTTGGCTGACCCACCCGCAGAATCTCCCTCAACAATATACAACTCGCAAAGCGCTGGGTCTTTCTCAGCGCAGTCCGCTAACTTTCCAGGTAGCGCGCTGATTTCCAGTGCATTTTTACGCCGCACTAGGTCCTTTGCTTTCTTTGCCGCCTCTCTCGCCTGTGCGGCGCTGATTGCTTTGGAAACTATTGCTCGGGCAATACTCGGCTGCTCTTCGAAAATTTTCCCAAGGGTTTCGTTTACAATTTGCTCAACAACCCCCTTAATCTCGGTATTGCCTAGTTTTCCCTTAGTCTGTCCCTCGAATTGGGGTTCTGGGATTTTAAGGCTTAAAACCGCTATCAGACCCTCACGGACATCGTCGCCGGTTAGGCTGACATCCGTATTCTTGAGCATTCCTTTTTGTACAGCGTAACCATTGATCGTCCTGGTTAGCGCCGAGCGGAAACCACTGAGATGCGTACCACCATCGCGTGTATTAATATTATTTACAAAGGTAAAAGTCTCTTCGTGGTAACCATCATTATAAATTAAGGCTAACTCTAACTGGTTGGTTTCCTTTTCTTTGTGAATATAAATAGGTTTGGGGTGAAGCGTCTTCTTGTTTTTGGCGAGGTGCTTTACAAAGGAAACGATACCGCCCTCATAAAAGAACTCATTATCCCGACCATCCCGCTCATCATGAAGATGTATTCTTAAGCCCTTATTAAGAAAAGAAAGTTCTCGTAAACGATTGGAAAGAATCTCATAGTTGAAATTCAAATCACTAAAGATAACCGGATCTGGCCGAAATACGATCTTGGTCCCACTAGCGTCACTCTTCCCAACCTTTTCTAAAGGTGAAAGCGGTTTTCCTTGCTCGTATCTCTGGGTATAAACCTGTTTATCGCGTTTTACTTCTAGAAAAAGGGTTTCAGACAGCGCATTCACAACAGAGACACCCACACCATGGAGCCCAGCTGAGACCTGGTATGTATCTTTATCAAACTTGCCCCCAGCATGAAGTACGGTCATTACCACCTCTGCTGCAGAAACTTTTCGTTCCGGGTGAATATCCACAGGTATCCCACGGCCGTTATCAGACACCGTAACGCTATTATCAAGATGTATGGTGACCTCTATATCTGTACAGTATCCGGCAATCGCCTCATCAACGCTGTTATCCACCAACTCAAAAATTAAATGAATAAGTCCATCAATCCCAGTACCACCGATATACATTGCTGGACGTTTTCTTACAGCTTCCAACCCCTCAAGAATCTTAATATTTGTTGAATCGTATGCTTTTTTCTGTGATTGCTTCATAAACGTTCGTAGTCTTTAATTATTACTAATTCTTTTAAAAGATATTAAAGAAATTAGAAGAAGTAATAGGGCTTGTAAAAATGTGGAAAGCTCAGTCAAGCTGAGGACTTAAAACACTAAATTGTGTAAAGAAATTGTTGGTTGGTTGGAGTTAAAAAGCCGTAGGAAGGGGCTGTTTAATTCACCACTTTATTATACCCTAATTTACGTGGTTTATTTACGGTTTTTAAACACGTTTTGAAGAGTTTTACCGCTTTCGATGATATTGGTGATTTCTTTGACGCTTTTTGCTAATTCACCATTTTCTTTAACTATTTTAGATATCTTATTGTGTGAAAAAATGACGGTCGTATGATCTTTGCCTCCAAACTGCTGTCCGATATCTGGTAGAGAACACTTGGTGTGTACACGACATAAATACATGGCAATTTGACGCGGAATGGAGATCGC
>CAJWLY010000020.1 GCA_913043155.1 uncultured Nitrospinaceae bacterium
AGTCAAGCCCCTGAACCTTTATCTGCCAGAACTCCAGAGGTAAAAGAAATCAAGCCCCTGAACCTTCATTAGGCCCCAGTTGATGAAAAAAAAGTAACAAGACATGGCAATGAGCGCGATGAAGAACCAAGTAATCGATTTTCCGGTGATGAATTTTTTTTGTTCTTCCATTTCTAAATATTTCCCCTTTTAGGATTTACAAAACCAAATTCGTTTAAGCCGTTCCAGCTTACCGCCAGACTGAAGCGAACCAGTAGAAGAACCACAGGCAGAAGATGACAGTACCAATGTAGACCCACGGACCGGCTTTTTCTTTAAGTTTTTCTATATCCATTTAAGGTGCCCCTGAAAAAGAATGTGTAAAGGATTAAAACAATTTATTCTTGACAGCTATAAATTCTGAATGCTAGTTTCAGTGTTCTTAGCGTTAATTATTTTTTCCCTGAGGAAACAATATGGCCAGCAAAAATGGAAAAATTTTTGACACCATAGTCTACATCGGGCTCGGAGTCAACGGACTCACCGCCACCTACCTGCTCCTCATGTACTTTGAGGTCATTTGATCGGGGAACTCTAACACAGGATTTCAAAAGGTGTCAAGGGTAAAACCCTCGGGTTTCTCCAAATTCCTTCCTAAATTAAACCCTTTGTTTTTAATGATTTAGTTGGGTTCCGTTGGTCGAGCAATTCTTTTCAGGTTTTTGGGTAGATTACGTACAGCATCAGGTAGGTGAGTGTACTGGTCAGGAGAATCAGTGCGTAAATAATCATCGTCCCCCGCCCTAAAATGCGGTGCCGCTGGGCTCCGTCGGGAAGGAGTTTTTCGAATACCCTTTCCAGGTAAACCACGAGGACCGCTGTGCCGAATATGAAGACCCAGGCCAGACTCGCTGCAAACGATTTGTGACGCACAAAAATGAGAATGACCTGATTAACCGTCCACAGGCCAACAAGGGTGAGCAGGATTTTTTTGAAAGTTCCCGCGCTGACCTTAAGCTCTCCGGTGCGCAAGCGGTATTCTCCGCTGGTCCGACTGCAGGAACGAAATCCCTGGCAAATCATATAGATCGATAATATAAGACCTAGGGTCACGAGGATCAGGTGGGTGGTGAGAATGGGGACGAAGATGTTGTCGTACACCTCCTGCGGGCCGCCGAATCCCTCCTTCCCCTCGAACGACAGCACTCCCAGCTGGCGGGCGTAATAATAGGCACAGAAATAGACCACCATCGACACCATGGACACGAAAATCAGCTTGTGGTGCCGGGTTCCAAGCCCTTTTTTAGCCATTCCCCAGGCGATCAGGAACATGAGGGTGAAGACTAGGGCAAGCAGGTAACTGACATCAGCGCCTACGGTGCCAGAGGGAGCCAGAAAACCAGGTTTTGCCAGCAGTTCTTTCATTGGGGTCCGTTTGTATGGGTGCTGTGGGTATGGGGGTTGGGGGCAAAATGACCCTGGTGTCGCAAGTTACCCAAAAACCGGAATTTCCCCGGTCCGGTTACTTTTTCCGTTCCAGAAGCCAAGTACCACCGTAAAATTCCACCGCGCCTGCGATCGACAAGTAGAGGAGAGGTTCCATTTTCCACTGGCCAAAAAAAAGCACTACCACCAGGGTAATAGTAGCGAGGCCCAGCATTTGTAATGACCGTCCCAAGTAATAGGCGAAGGGATTCATGAGGGCTTAACTTTTCATGCTGGCTCTTACCTTCTTGTTTGCGTTGATCAACTGTTCGATGTTTTCCCGGGCGAAGTTCTGGATAGTTTCTTTCACCATTTGCAGGACAATTTTTCCCTGTGGTGTCAAAGCACCCAAGGAATCGGGCAGCGATTCTGGGGCCTCATTTGCAGTCATTTTTTCAAATTGAGCCATGACTTCCTTATCGTTATACAAGTCATTCAGTGGATAGCTGTAAAGAAGTTTTACATAGTCCCGCTCTTTTTCGGTGTCCTTTTTCGAGTCCCATACGATATTTTCCATCTCGATGGAAACCGGTTTATTCTTCGTTTTCGATAGGATTTTCTTAATCTCATTGAAATAACCACTCATGTTTTTGTCGTCTTTGAGCTCGTCTTGGGGAATCTTGGAACTGATCTCGAACTCGATATTGTCCTCGACCACGCCGGGGCGGCTGATTTCGTAGGTGATGTTTTCGTGGTTGAACCGACGGCCTTTTTTTGGGGTATACATTTTCTGCGTCTCCCCAATCAGTTGTGTAAGACCGTCGCCTGCGAACTGACTGAAAAGAATCCGTTTCAAAGTTGCCATGGAACTTCCTCCTGAAATAAAAAATACTGCCCTCGCCCAAAGTCAGAAAAGAGCAGTAAATTTGATGGAACGGTGCAGCATAACACGTCTGCCATTTTATGAAAACACCCGATTTCCCGGGGGAACGGAAAAACGCAGACAAGCTATTTCTACAGAGGTTTAGCCAGCAGCAGGCTTGAGAAATTTGTTCGATCCACTCGCCTGATAGACGTACTGCATCTGGATGCAGCCCGTTTCCTTGTTAGCGCAGTAAAAATTCAGAAACTTAATCTTGGCGAATTTTTCGTCGGCGGTTTTTACAGCGTAGGTGTTGGACTTGGGCGTGAGCTTATGTGTCAGGTAGTTGTATCTATACCATTTCAGGAGAATGGGATTTTCCGTTTCGGTGCGCGTGGCGCTGTCCTGAATATAGTTGTTGAGGGGGGCCTCCGGGATTTGGTTGAATTCCGCAGAATTTCCCAGATCGACCAACCCCGCCTTGCCGAACTTGTTGGTGGCACCACCGTTCGAGATCACCTTACTGCGGCGGAACGCCAGGTCCCACTCAAGGGAGGTCTGGTCCTGGATCTTCACCACTCCGCCACGGGAAAAGTCGAAGTAAACCCAGTCATTCTCTGAAGAGGCGTTGATCATCACCACACGGGGGGACATGAGATTTGGCGGAACCGCGGGCGCGGTCGGTAACGCAGGCGGACTGTCAGTGGCTTCCCCTTCTTTCGGCAGGTTCACGCTGGGTGAGCCCAGGAAACTCTCCATTTGTATCATTTTCGCCGGAAGCCAGAACGCGGCGATCAGCAGGAGGGTAATGCACAGGCTCAGAAGAAATAGGTTTTTCCATAGTTTCTTCTTCTTGAGCTCCTGCTTGTCAACCGGTCCGGGTTTTGTCGCGTGGACAGGTGATTCAAATGGATCGGTCGTTGACATAACACATTAGGAATAGAAAAATTATTTTACTGGAATTCGGTTTTTACGGAACGCTTTAAGGACGTTTTTCATAGCCGCCTGGGACAGTTGTTTCTTGCTCATCCATTGTGGACCCGACTCCAGAAGGAAACGGGTCAGCCCCGTTGGCTGCGATCCCACATAACGTGCTCCCCAGATTACGTCACCCGTTTGGGCGCTCACCAGAAAAGCGCCAAACTCGACGCCGCTGGCCAGGCTTTTTTCAATCACTCCCGCCCGGTTCCGATAGGTGTCCATGTACTTGGTAACAGCGCCGATTATTACGGCGTCCACCTTCTCGTTCGAATACGGTAGCTCGGGAATGACCGGTTGGCCTTCCTTGTTTTGGGGTACCGACGTGCCTGGTGGTGGCTTAGCAACGATTTTTAACTGAGCATCTTCAAGCACCACCGGGGGAGGAATGATGAAATAGCTACTTGCCGACAGCAGTTCATCGGAAACCTGTTTTGCTACCACATTGCCCGCATTTTCGTCCCTGAACGGACCTGAGGTCTTGTTTTCAAATCCCAAAACGCCTATCCTTCGAATCGACCTGAACGCCTGCTCGTTGAAAACCTTGCTCTGTACCTGGTCTTCCGGAGCGACCCCAAGTAGTTGGTTGTAATAGACCGGGAAATTCTGGTTTTGGGAAAACTTTTTTATATACTTGGGAATAGGGTGTGCTTCGTTGATCTCATCGTTCAGGTTCGGGTGAAGGGATGGATGAAACACCGGCGGCGTATCGTTTCTGGGATGGAATTCAGGAGAGGCCAGAAACTCGGCCTGGCCTCGGTCGAAAGCGTCTCCTACCGGGAACGCACCGGCCCCGGAAACGAAAAAAAATAGCACCCCGAACAAAATCAAAGAGCAATGAAACGGTTGAATGGTCCGAGAACAAAATCTCACTATCATGTAAAGCCTCCCTGCATCAAGTTTGGATCGCAGAAAACGCGCCTCACCACATTTTAAATATAGCACAGGGACATGCTAATTCAATAATAATTCCCGATAAAACAAATAACTAACTCTACTTGAGGTTTTTTATCTCCGGTTGACGTGACTGGTTTCAGACATGAACGAAACCAACACCTCGCTAACGGAACGTTCCTTTATTGATGACGGATTCTTATTGATGAACCTTCAAAACCGTGCTTTCGAATGGGTCTCCCCAGAAGTTCAACCGATTGTTCTGGGACTTTTAGTTCTTGTCGCTACTGGCCGCTTCCTGATTCTTTTGTGGCCGAAATGGCAAGTCCTTAAATCGGCCCGGCCCGAAAACCGATCTGACAACTCTCTAAAAAGGTTGGTCCATACAGTTCAAATCGCATTCCTTCAGCTGAAATTTTTTAAAGAGGTTAAGACCGGGTGGATGCACGTGTTTATTTTCTGGGGATTTCTCATCTTTCTCCTTCGCGCTGCACAGTTTTTTGCGATTGGATTTCTCCCATCAATACATACGGATTTTGGCGGGTTCGAAACGCTCTACGAGCTATTTAAAGACTTGTTCGTCGTGCTCGTGACACTAGCTGCATCTTATGCCCTATATCGGCGGTTGATCATTCGACCCGAGCGTCTCACGCTTTCGCCGGAAGGAGTCGTCATTCTCGTCCTCATCCTTACCATTATGTTGAGCGACGCCCTGTTCGACGTGGCGTGGCTTGCACGGAACCCCGAAGCAGGAGCTGGAGGAAACTTCATCGGACCACTTCTCGCACCGATACTTGCCGTTCTCGGTTCCGGTGCGGCCGTTCACCTACACAACCTGGCCTATTGGACGCACGTGGTTTGCATTCTTTACTTTCTGACGCTCCTTCCCGAATCGAAACATTTTCACATCGTTACCTCGATTCCCAATGTGTACTTCTCGAACGTTTCCGGATGTGGCAACCTGATCCGTTGCATCGACTTCGAAGACAAGACACGCGAAAGCTTCGGCGTGTCAAAGATCGAAGAGTTTTCCTGGAAGCAACTGCTTGATCTCCACACCTGCACTGAGTGTGGGCGGTGCGACGTGGTTTGTCCCGCGCTCGCCAGCGGCAAACCGCTCTCGCCGAAAAAACTCACCGTAGATCTGCGCGACCATCTTAATCGATTCGGAGGCCAACCCGGTGTACCCGAAACACCCGCCCTGCTTGGCGGAGTCATCCAAGATGAGGCGCTGTGGTCATGTACCACCTGCGGTGCGTGCGAGGAGGAATGCCCCGTCATGATTGAATACGTCAACAAGGTGGTGGACCTAAGGCGCGGACTCGTTCTCATGAACAACCGTTACCCGGCTGAGTTCGCGGGTGCCTTCAAGTCACTTGAGACCCAATCAAATCCGTGGGGATTCGGCAGTAACACCCGCGCCGATTGGGCGAAGGAGTTGGGTGTAAAAACATGGGATAAGAACAACCCGACCGAGTACCTGTACTTCGTGGGATGCAACGGATCTTTCGACGACCGGGGTAAAAAGATTGCGATGGCGGTGGTTCAATCGCTTCGGTCGGCGGGCGTCGATTTTTCTATCCTCGGCAACGACGAAGGGTGTACCGGCGACCCGGCGCGCCGGGCGGGCAACGAATACCTGTTCGATATGCTTGCCTCTAGAAATGCCAAAATGTTCAAGGAAAAATCCGTCATGAAAATTATCACCCACTGCCCGCACTGCTTCAATTCGCTAAAGAACGAGTACGCTGATTTCGGGGTCGAACTCGACGTCATCCACCATTCCGAACTGCTCGAACGGCTAGCGAAGGAAGAAACTGGCGGAAAAAAGATTTCCGGAAAGACTGTGTACCACGACTCCTGTTATCTGGGGCGGCACAATAAAATTTATGATGCCCCGCGCGAGGTCGCTACACGGAATATAGAGTCCGGCATTATCAGTGAAGTCGAAACTAGCAGGGAACGCGGCGTCTGTTGCGGTGCGGGCGGCGCGCGGTTTCTGCTCGAAGAGAAGACCGGCACCCGCATGAGCCACCATCGCATCGATCAGTTGATGGAGTCCGACCCCGACACCATCGCCGTTTCCTGTCCCTATTGCGTCCTTATGCTTGAAGATGCGCTCAAGGCCAAAAACTTGCATGATAAAGTAAAAGTCAAAGACATCAGCGAACTTTAACCCGGCCATCCGTATACGTGTGGCGCGTCCTCATAATGGCCTCTTCTCTTAATGAGTTAATCTGTTAAAATGCCGTTTCTTATGAACAGTCACCGCACGAACCACTCTGATGAACAAAGCAAACGAAACCGACCCTGACAATTCGTCCCCCGGCGGGGCGGCAGTGCCTTCCCACTTCATCCGGGAAATCGTCAAGAGCGACTTGAAAACAGGTAAGTGGAACGGATGCGTCCAAACGCGATTTCCACCGGAGCCGAACGGGTTCCTCCACATTGGACATGCCAAGTCCATCTGCCTCAACTTTGGTCTTGCCAGCGAGTTCGGTGGTCTGTGTAACCTGCGCTTCGATGATACCAATCCGACCAAAGAAGAAGACTTTTACGTCAAAGCGATCATCGAAGATGTGAAGTGGCTCGGGTTCGACTGGGGCGATCGTATGTTCTATGCGTCGGACAACTTTGTCCAGCTCTACGAGTGGGCGGTCAAGCTGATCAAAGATGGGCACGCCTACGTCGATGACCTGAGCGCCGACGAGATCAGACAGCATCGTGGCACGCTGACTCTGCCAGGAAGGGACAGCCCGTACCGCAACCGTTCGGTAGCAGAAAACCTTGACCTGTTCGAGCGTATGAAGGATGGAGAGTTCGTCGACGGAGCTAAAGTGCTCCGTGCGAAGATAGACATGGCCTCGGGAAACCTCAACCTCCGCGATCCGGTTTTGTATCGTATCCTCAAGGTGCCACACCATCGGACGGGGGACAGATGGTGCATCTATCCCATGTACGACTTCGCGCACGGGCAGTCCGATTCCATCGAAAAAATCACGCACTCCATCTGTACGCTGGAGTTCGAAGACCATCGCCCGCTCTACGACTGGATCCTTGATAAACTCGGTGTTTACCATCCGCAGCAGATAGAGTTTGCCCGGCTTAATCTAGCCTATACGCTGTTGAGCAAGCGTAAGCTGCTGCAACTGGTGGAAGAGGGGTGCGTGGACGGGTGGGACGACCCACGCATGCCGACGATTTCTGGGATGCGCCGGCGCGGGTACACCCCTGAATCGATCCGCGACTTCTGCGAGCGCATCGGCGTCGCTAAAGCCAACAGCACCGTCGAGATGGCACTGCTCGAACACTGCCTGCGCGAAGACCTCAACAAGCGGGCGCGCAGGGTGATGGCGGTTCTTCGTCCGCTTAAAATCGTCATCACCAATTATCCGGAAGGGCAGGTCGAGGAATTCGCCGCCGAGAACAACCCGGAGGAACCGGAAGCCGGGTCAAGGAAAATTCCATTCTCGCGCGAACTCTATATCGAACGGGACGATTTCATGGAAGACCCGCCGAAAAAGTTTTTTCGACTTGCGCCAGGGAAGGAAGTCCGGCTCAAACACGCCTTTATCATTAGATGTGAGGAGGTGGTGAAGGATGACGGCGGCAACGTGATCGAACTGCGCTGTACTTACGATCCCGATTCGCGAACGGGCGGGGCGACCGCTGGGCGCAAGATCAAGGGAACGCTTCACTGGGTTTCGTCACAGCACGCGAAGAAAGCCGAAGTGCGGCTGTACAATCACCTGTTCACTAAAGTAAATCCTGCCGACGAAAAGGAGTGCCCCGATCTGAAAACCGGTCTTAATCCCGACTCGCTGGAAGTGTTAAAGGATTGTCTGGTCGAGCCCGCACTTGCCGAGGCAGATCCCGGTGAGCGGTTCCAGTTTTTACGGATGGGCTATTTCTGCGTCGACTCGAAAGAGTCGAAACCCGGCGCACCCGCGTTCAACCGCGCCGTGACTCTCCGCGACACTTGGGCCAAGATTTCGAAAAAAAAGGGCTAGGAACATTTGGTTACGGACGAACGCAGGTAAGGACCTGCCCCCAATAAGGTGTCTAGGGCCTCATCTTAGAAGCTGATTCTGATCCCCGCCATTCCTTGCCAACCATTCTGTTCGTGTGTGGAGTAGTAATAAGTTGAATTGGGAGGATGGATCGTGTCTACACGCTTTACCCACGACTCTTGATAAAACCGATCATTTCGCTTAAGCGTTTTAGGGTTGTGTCTTTTCCAAGGAGAAGGACGACGTCGTAGATTCCTGGACTGGTTGTGCTGCCGGTGAGCGCTACGCGTACCGGTTGGGCTACCTTGCCAAGTTTGAGACCGGCTTCTTCCGCGACTTGCTTAAACAGCGTTTCCACTGAGTCGTGCTCCAGCACGTTTATTTCGGAGAGCCCGGATGCAATTTTTTCCAGATGCGGCTTGATCTCTGCAGTGAGAAATTTGCTGCGGGCTTTCTCGTCGAACTCGAGTTCTGTTTTGAAATAAAATGCTGACTTCTGTGCCATCTCAACCAGTGTCTCCGCCCGTTGGTTGAGCGACGGGATGGGTTTTGCGATTTCTTCAAGGCTCAGTCCGTGTCCTTCGGGCAAGATACCTTCCTTGACGAGGATGGGGGCCAGGTGACGGGCGAGGTCAACAGGCGGGGTATTCTGGATGTACTGCTGGTTGAGCCACTGGAGTTTTTCCGGGTTGAATACGGCGGCAGAGGTGGTGACGGACTCTAGGGAGAAATATTCGATCATTTCTTTGCGGGTGAAGATTTCCTGGTCGCCGTGCGACCAGCCAAGCCGCGCCAGGTAATTAACCAGTGCGTCGGGCAGGTACCCCATGTCGCGGTAGGCCAGCGCCGAGGTCGCGCCGTGTCGTTTGCTCAGGCGGGTTTTGTCCGACCCCAGGATCATCGAGATATGGGCGAATTCCGGACGCGGGATATCGAGCCCGTCGTACAGCAACGCCTGCTTCGGTGAGTTTGATAAATGGTCATCACCCCTGATGACGTGGGTGATGCCCATGTCGCCATCGTCGACCACCACCACGAAGTTATAAGTGGGTGTGCCGTCGGTACGGAGGATGATGAAGTCGTCGAGTTCCTCATTCTGGAACACCACGTTGCCGCGAAGCAGGTCCCGAACGGTGACCGTGCCTTCCTGCGGCGCTTTAAAGCGGACGACGGAAGCGGCTCCTTCGGGTGTCGCGCCGGACCTGTTGCGGCAGGTGCCGTCGTATTTTGGTTTGAGCCCTTTTGCCTGCGCTTCCTCACGTTTTTTATCGAGTTCCTCCGGCGTGCAGAAGCAGGGGTAGGCCTTTTCTTCACTCAACAGTTGATCGACCTTTTCCCTATAGAGAGCCTGCCGTTTTGTCTGCCGGTGCGGTCCTTCGTCCCAGTTCAGTCCCAGCCATTTCATCGACGCGAGGATTTCCTCGATTGACTCTTCAGTCGAACGGGAAGCATCGGTATCTTCGATGCGGAGGATGAACTGTCCGCCGTAATGACGGGCGTAAAGCCAGTTGAACAGGGCCGTGCGCACACCCCCGACATGGAGGAATCCGGTCGGACTCGGTGCGAATCGGACTCTAACAGGATCAGTCATGAATCGAACTCTGTGGGATTGAAGAGCCAGCCGCCAAATTAACAGATTTAATCGGGGAAATTAAGCACGAAAAAGCCCGCCACGATTTGTGGCAGGCGATGGATGGTAAACACAGGGTACCCCAGCTCCGGGTAGGGTACCGGATCACGTTCCATTATTTCTTTCCTGGGACAGGCGAAAAAAAAAGAACAGCCGGCTTGGGAGAAGCCGGCTGTTCCCAGAGTAAGGGCTCCACTTGCAATAAAGCCCAGTAAGGATTTGATTAGTTACAGGTTACTGTAACCGTGTTTGTTCCGTGGTTGGTGATTTTAACCAGTCCGCTGATATCGCCGATCGAGTCGCCACGGGTGAATTCGGGCTGGGGGAACAGGGTTACTTTGCTCGAGCCCGGTTTGCTGCCATAGTACTTCGTCTCACTCAAGCCTACTTCGTGACCCTTATCGGAACCATGAAGCGCTGCGTTGTTGTCTGCCGGTCCGAGAGCAATCGGGACGGTGGTGGCATTGGCAGACTTCCAAACCATGACATTAGCACTTCCGCGGTCGTTGCTGGTGTAACCGAATTTTTCGTTGTTCTCGGTCGGGATGTCCGCCACTTCGATGGTGATGGATTTGGCGTCAGTGCAGGATGTCGACTGGTTGGAGCTGATTTGTCCCGCCGACGCGCTGAAAGCGATACCTACGACGAGAGCTAGGGTGAATCCAAAAATCTTTTTCATTTTCTTCCTCCTTCTAAGGTTTGGATTAACTGCTACCATCTGTCCTACAAATAAGCACCCTAACACCGCTTCCGCTTCCGCAATTTATATGGACCGAAGTCCGACAACGTCAATTTGTAAACAGGTGCTTTCACTTAAGTTTTTTTTGATCTCTCCCCGGTAACATGCGATGTAAGTGCCGGCACGATCGAAAGCTAGGTTCAGTGATGCATGGGGTTCCAGCTCTTTTATGGAGAGTATTTTTTTCCCCGAGGTAACCTGGATGACAGTGAAATTGAGAAGCGTCATCTGAGAATCGTTGCTCAACCTCACATCAGCGCTTTTTGCCACTCGGAATGTTTTCAACTCCGGCCCCGGAGTGTTGAGTAAAATTTGAGAGTCGCCCGATTCCGCAGTTCCTGAGCCAATGCTCATGGCGATCAAAAACGACACCATGAAGACGAACGATTGAACTCGCGTTCCGGTGCGGTTAGCTTGTGTAGCGGATTTCGATACCACGTTCATTCTCTGATCGTCTGATTTATGGAGCCCCTTCCTCCAGAGCCTCTCATTGCTTGACTCAAAAGGGACTCGGCTGCACGGGGTTCTTTGATTACGTAAAGAATTCTAGGAGATTAGAGGTAATTGCGGTATCGGTGAAATACTGAAAATCGCTGTAGGTGGTACGCCTTGACCTTGTAGGGTTTTTCCTAGTTCCTTACATGGATACTGAGGTGGGGTTGGAATAGCAAAGCCCATTCCGGTTTAAACGATCAATAGAGGGGGGGGGTAGGAAAAAACCTACCTATAGAAGGTTTGTTTTTATGGCGTAGTGGATCAACTCCGCATTTTTAGTCATTCTCATTTTTTCAAGGATGCGTGACCGGTGCGTGCTGATGGTTTTAACGCTGAGCGAGAGGTCCTCGCCGATTTCGGTGAGGGGCTTGCCGGCGGCAATCATGCAGAACACCTGGTACTCGCGGTTAGACAGTTTTTCGTGGGGTGGGCGGTCGGGATCAGATGATTCAAAAGCTAGTTTTTCAGTGATTTTTTGACTGGCAAATTTTCCTCCATTCGCTATCTTGCGAATGGCTTGGGCTAATTGTTCCGATGCGCTCTCTTTGGTCAGGTAACCCGATGCGCCGGCTTTGATGAATCTCACCGCGTATTGCTCTTCGGGGTAAACGCTCAGGACCAGAACAGAGAGCGCAGGGTGTTCGGTCTTGAGTTGTTTCAGCAAATCGAGTCCGCTTTTTCCAGGCATGGCGATATCGAGAAGCACAATATCAAATTTATCTTCTTTGATCTTGCTGAGTAAATCATCTCCATTACTGACTTCAGCGGCCACTGTAATGTCATGCGTGTCGTCAAGCGCATGTTTGAGCCCACGCCGAAATAGTGGGTGGTCGTCGGCGATAATTACGGTGATGGTGTCTCTGTCGATAGTCTTCATATTCAGCTCCGTTTCAGTCTCTTTGGATTTCAATAGTTACCGTAGTGCCCTGGTTGTTGGCGCTCTCGATTATCACTTTCCCGCCCCAGACAAGAGCCCGCTCGCGCATACCTAAGAGTCCTAGCGACCTCACGTTAGAAACCTGGTCCGGCTTGATTCCTATGCCGTCGTCGCACACCTGCAGGGTGATGCTACCATTATTTTCGCTTAGGGTGACATCTATATTTTTTGCCTGTGCATGGCGGAGGACGTTGGTTAGCGTTTCTTGGAAAATACGGAAAACGGTGGTGGATCTTTTGGTATCTAAAACTATACTTTCATCCCCGCTATCAAAATGAAACCGGATACCCGTTCTCTTTTCGAATTCCCGTCCTTGCCACTCGACGGCTTCCTGAAGACCCAGGTCGTCTAGAATCGGTGGGCGTAATTCCGTGGCGAGCTTTTTCGCCGATTGGAGGGTGTTGTCGATAAGCCCTAACATCATTTGCGTATCGGTGCGTAGCGAGGCATGCTTTTCAATCAGTTTTTTGTCGAACAGGGAGAGCTCCAGTTTTAGTGCAGTCAGGATTTGCGCGAGCTCGTCGTGAACTTCGCGTGCGATGCGGGTGCGTTCCTCTTCCCGAATCAGCTCCAGCCGATGATAAAGTTTGCGTAACCGTTCGTTAGAATCCTGAATGACCTCCTTGGCTTGTTGCCGCTCGATCACCCGCCCTAACTGAGTTCCCACCTGGGCCATGACCTCCATCATTTCTTGGTCGGGTTCCGCCGCCTGGGCGGAAAAAAATTCCATGACCCCGGCTACCTGGTGTCCGTTTAGAATAGGGAAGGCGAAGCCGGCTTTGACGCCGATATTTTCAGCCTGTTTTGCACGTGGGAAATTTGGGTCCTTGGTGACATCGATGATCCATGCTGGGAGACCGCTGGCAAAGACGCGACCGGGTAAACCCTCTCCCGGACCCATGATTGTCGCTTCTGATATTTTCCGGAACGCTGCAAACTGTTCCGGGTTTTCCATGTACCAGATTTTTGTCGGATTCAGCCAGTTAGAGGTGGGGTTGGCGGGGAGATACACATGACCAACAGGCCAGTTGGCACGCGAACAGATTTGTTGCAAACAGGTTTCCAATGTGTTTTCCAGCGTTTGAGCTTCGTTTGCGGTGACGGCGATGTCCTTATGCAGTTGCACGTAGGTTGTTTCACGGGTCAAACGTGCAGCGGATTCATTTAGCTCGGTGGTGCGTTGCCGGACGCTCTCTTCAAGCATACTGCGCATAGCGGCTGCTCTTTCTGAAATTCTGTTTTGTAATAGGCACAGCACAGCTGTTACCCAGATGGTGAAAATCGCCAGTGACCGGTTGACAATGACTTTCCAGAGCTCCCCTCCCGGTGGAGACAGGAGGTATCCGGCGATCGTCAAGAGGGTTCCCAGGGTGGCACCCAGGTAGATCAACTTTCTGTTCTTGGCAAGGAGGCCTAACAGGACCGGGATGATATAAAGAACCCCGGTGGCGACCCCAAGGGGAATAGCTTGGTCGGTCAGGAAAATACCAGTCGCGACTAAAATTTGTGTTGCGATGAAGGGGGTACCGGATTTTTTGGATTGAGCGCTCAAGAAGATTCTACAGTCAGTGAAAACGGTTCGGCGTATCCCATTTTGAGAGAATGTCAAGTCGCCGGAAGATCACGGGTTGTCCGGATCTCTAAAATAAACTGCGACCCGGGAAGGCCTCCAAGCTCTTTAGACGGTGCCGTTATTCTAATATAACTGAACCTGAAAAGATATTTTTCTCTTGGCTTAAGACCCCTTGGGAGTGCGGCGAGTGGGTGGTTTGAAATCCACCAAGGGTTTTTGTGGCGGCAGGAGATAGTTGCTTTTTTCGAAAGTGTGAATGAGTCCAGCCCGCGAGAGTGGCCAGATGCCTTTGACCTCGTTATCGGGAGCGTCTCCTTTGAAGATCAGATATCCGTACCTTCCGTAGTGAGGCAGTTTGCGGATTAGTCCGGGAACGCTTGCC
>CAJWLY010000021.1 GCA_913043155.1 uncultured Nitrospinaceae bacterium
CCAGAGTTAATCATCTGGTCGGTCAGTTCCCTACGCATAAGAAAAAAAGTAGAAGATTTAATATTCCGGAAGGCTGAGATGTTAGCATAGTTTGCTTCAGTTTTCTTTGTATTTAAGAAGGCCCCTCAATTCTTCGGTGGAGGTCACGGGAGCGAGGCAAGTTCCCAGTCTGCAGACGTAGGCGGTAGCCTTACCGCTCTTTACTTGGCGTCCGGAAAGGAGTGGCAGGTCGTGGCTCTTTTGCTTCACTTCGTCTTCATAGGCAAAGGCAAATACGGCGTTTGGGAAGAATTCACTACGGATGGTTCTTAACATTTCCTCGGTGGATGGATGGCCTCTAGGGCCGACGACCGCCACCCCCTTGAGTCCGCCTAGATAAAAATGTAATGCTTGCATCATGAATGACGAATTCAATCCGTATTCATTGAGATCTTCGTGAAAAGCGAGGAAAACTTTTTCGGCTTTCTTGATGAACTCGCTATCCCCCAAGTAGGTTCCCAGTTTGAGAAATGCCAAAGCGGCATTGCTATTTCCCGAAGGCTCAACACCGTCGTAGCCGGAGATTTGCCGCACAATCAGTTGTTCTCCATCATTTGCTGTTTCGTAATAGGCGCCGTCTGAAGCGAACTTTTTTTCCACGGTGTGCATTATGTCCCGGGCCTGCAGGATGTATGTCAGATCGTAGGTCGTTTCGTAAAGTTCCAGACAAGCTGTGGCAGTGGATGTATAATCGAACAAATAGCCGTCGTAGCGCGCCTCGCCTTCCCGATAACGCCTTAGCAGTTTTCCTTCCGGTGTCTTGAGGTGGGTCAAAACAAATTGCATTGCCATTTTCGCTTTTGCGACGCGTACTACATCGTCCAGTACGCGTCCTGTCCGCGCCATAGCTGAAATCATGAGTCCGTTCCAAGAAGTAAGAACCTTGTCGTCGAGTAGGGGGCGGATGCGTTTGTTCCTTTCTTCGAAGAGCTTGTTTCGCGCCGTAACTAGTTCCTTGATCACACTCTCAACGGGTAGTCCCATCTCTTGCGCAAGTTTGTCCGGTGTGCGGGTGATGTTGAGGATGTTTTTATGCTCGAAGTTTCCTTCCCCAGTTACATTATAAAAAGGGATGGCGATGTTGGCGGTCTGGCGCTCGAGAATAGTCTCTATTTCCTTTTTTGACCAGACGTAAAACTTGCCTTCTGAGCCTTCACTGTCAGCGTCCTCGGCGCTGTAGAACCCGCCTTCCTCCGATGTCATATCCCGGTCTATGTACTCGAGTACGTCGTTAGCATAGTTAGCAAACTCGCGGTCAGCTGTTGCTTGAAACGTTTCGATGAGTGCGATGACAAAGAGGGCGTTGTCATAGAGCATCTTTTCAAAATGAGGGACCAACCATTGGTAGTCCGTGCTGTAGCGCGAGAGTCCGCCACCGATCTGGTCGTAGATGCCACCGTACTTCATGGCTTTTAGTGTGTTTCGCGTTATTTCCAAGCTTCTGGTTTTTCCTGTGCGGTGATGGTGGCGCAATAGCATGGATAGCCCCATCGATGGGGGGAACTTGTTTTGCTGTTGGAATGTGAAACCATGGTTTAGGTTATCGTAATGCCTCTCGTAGAGTTCGACTGCGTTGTCTTCGCTGTCGAAGTCCAGCGTGCCGAGCGTTCCGGTTGTTGCCCTCCGCTGGGAGGACCGACGGATCGCTGCGACGAGAGACTCGCTTTGTCTTTTTACTTTATCCGTATCTTCGCGCCAGGTTCTAGCAAGAAAAATCAGAACGTCGCTGAATGAGGGCAGGTTGAACCGTCGTTCAGGCGGGAAATAAGTGCCGCCGTAAAATGGTATGCCTTCGGGTGTGACGAACACATTGAGTGGCCAGCCACCCTGACCTCCCAGTGCCTGTATCGCCTGCATGTAGATGCTGTCGACATCAGGCCGCTCTTCACGGTCGACCTTGATGCTGACGAAATGTTCGTTGAGCAATTTCGCTAAGTCGGGGTCTTCGAACGACTCCCGCTCCATCACGTGGCACCAGTGACAGGTGGCGTAGCCGATGCTTACCAACAGAGGTAAGCTTTTTTCTTTGGCTATCTGGAAAGGTTCTTCTCCCCAAGGGTGCCAATTGACTGGATTATGTGCGTGTTGAAGAAGGTAAGGGCTTTTTTCGCGGATTAGTTGGTTTACATGGGAAGACTTATTCATACATTGCTTTAAACCGGCTAAAAAAATCGGAGAACGATTTTTCAACACAGGTTGGGTTCTTGATGCGGATCCCGGGAATCTTGAGTCCGGCCAGCGCAAAGCTCATAGCCATACGGTGATCGTTGTAGGTTTCGATTTCCACCCCCTTATAGGGTCCGCCAGGATGAATCTTTAAATAATCGGCGCCTGCATCGACGCTCGCGCCCAAGCGCGTGAGTTCTTTAGCCAACGCGTCAATACGGTCCGTTTCCTTGATCCGCAGGTTGCCGATGCCGGTGATGAAAGTCTCACCTTCGGCAAAGAGCGCTGTCACCGCCAGGGTTTGAACCGTGTCAGGCATGCTGTTCATATTGATGTTGATTCCACGTAAAGGATTTCCTTTTATTCGAATTTTTCCAGCTGACCGTTCCACCTCACAGCCCATTTGCTCCAAGACATTGAGAAATCCAGCGTCTCCCTGAACGCTGTCCGGATTGAGTCCGGTTAAGACCACGCTGCCCTCGGTAACTGCCGCCATAGCAAGGAAATAGGAGGCGCTCGACCAGTCAGCTTCGACGGGGTAATTATGTGCAGTGTAGGCCTGCCCGGCTGAGACGCGGAACCGGGTGTAGCTCTCATTTTCCACAGTAACCCCGAAAGTCTGCATGATGTCTAGTGTGATGTCGGCGTAGGACTTTGATGTGAGGTCGCCGACGATGCGTATGGTGGTGTCTTTTTTAAAACAGGGTGCGGAAAGGAGGATGGAGGTCAAGTACTGACTGCTTTTGTTGCCAGCCAGATCCACGTTGCCTCCGTCCACGCTGCCCCCCACAACCTCCAGCGGAGGGCATCCATTTTTATTCACCGACCAAGCTTCGACACCCATCTGGTTGAGCGCGCTGAGCAGGTCCGATATGGGCCTCTCTTGCATGCGTTCGTCGCCGGTGAGCCTAGTGACACCAGGTGCCAGCGCCGCAAATGTAGTAAGAAATCGCATCGTTGTTCCGGCGTTGCCGACGGAGATTTCCCGTTTCGGCAATTTCAGTTGTCCGCCGGTCCCTGTGACGATGAGCGCGCTGTCCTCTTGTTTCACCGAGATGCCAAAATGTTCCAGTGCTTCGCACATATACTTCGTGTCATCGCTGAAAAGCGGGTTATCGATTTGCGAGATTCCTTCCGTGAGCGCGGCGATCAAAAGCGCCCGGTTGGTGTAGCTTTTGGAGGGTGGACACTCCACCGCCGCATTGATTTTTCCTGTGGGTTGAATTTCTATCACTGATCAGCCTTTAAATTCTGATAAAAAAATGAACTATAACACAACCATTGGTTATGATTAGGCCATACGGGTGCTGCAAATAAGCGCTTTGAATGGTCTTTTGAGTTGGTTGTTTCCCCAGTTGGATTTTGCTATCATTGTTCCGAATCGATGCGGTGAGGAGGAGGCCTTATAACCCATTTATTTTAAAGGTTTTTCACGCTTGCGGTTGTGGGTCATGAGATGAATTCGGGCCAAGAAAAAATGTCATGGTGGAAGCGTCTTGGGAACTGGTGGGGCAGCAAGCCGGAGCTGGAACAGCAGCGTCTCAAATCGTTTATTCCCCTGTTCCTTTATGCCGTGGCAGTTATTTACGGGGTGATCTATCTTTCCATTCTTAATACCGTCAACCGGGGAAAGGGGATGGATGCCGTCAAAACTTGGTATGGCGGTGATCGCCCGGAAATCGTCCGTGCCCTCAAGGCGGAAAAGGAAGGCTTGGCATCCAGTTTCAAAAATCGGATCCGCAAACAGGTGTCGGGTAACCGCTAGGCGCAAGGGCGACTTTTGCGGTCTTCGTTCAAGGTTTTATGAAGCGTCTTGTCTACACACTCAATTTATTTTACCTGTTCGGTCTCACCCTCTGGATTGGAGGGATGTTCCTGCTCGGCATACTGGTCGAGGTCATGGTGCGGATTCACCTGAAAGAACAGCCGCTGGTAGCAAGCAAGATCATGAACCGTATCATGGACGTATTCAACATCGAGATCATTTATACCTGCATCGGATTCATGGTGGCGGCAGAAATTGTCAAGTTTCTGGTAAAAAAGTGCAGCCGAGTCGGATTCGATCCACCCGTGGTTACAAAGCGTCGTTACGTACGGGAGGTAATTCTTGGGATTATGATCGTGCTCGCGATTTATATGGGAAGTTTCCTCAGGCCAGAGATGCATGAAGTGGATCGGATGAAAAAGGATAATCCCGCGGATCAGAAACTTCAGATCCGATTCGACCGGTTCCATTCGACATTCGTCAATATCTATACGGTTAATATGGTTCTAGGGCTGTCACTCCTGTATATTCATGGCAAAGAGATGGCCCGGTTCCGTGAATCCCCAACGGATGAGTGATTTTACCTCTCGTTTCTTCCCCTAATATTACCCTGAACTGATGTGATGTCAGGTTTTCTGCCAACGGCCTTTCGGATTTGTATTTTTTGTTGGGCTTGTTTTTTTTCGGCGACCTCTGTAGTGTTTGCGACGTCTTTTGACGTGGCGCAGGGTGAAGACGAGCCGGCCCACGAGCGTGACGAAAAGCCAGCTGATGCGTTGTCTCCTCAACAGGAATCTTCCCTGATGGTCAAAATTCCTACCGGAACTTTTAGGATGGGGTCCACCTTCGAGGAAAATAAAAAACACAAAGACATATGTCGGAAGTACGATAGCGCCTGCCAGCTCTGGTGGTTCAATGATGAGTACCCCAACCACTTGGTTCTTCTGGATAGTTACTGGATCGATTTATTCGAGGTGACCAATGCGAAATATCAGGAATTTGTGCTGGCGACCGGACACCGCCCAGCGCTCGACGAAACCTGTCAATCGGATAAGTGTCGCGAAGGTAATTTGTGGAAAGAAAATTCGTTTCCACCTCAGATCAGCCACCAGCCGGTGACGCAAGTGAGCTGGCACGATGCAAATGCCTATTGCCACTGGCGGGGTAAGCGGCTTCCCTCGGAAGCGGAATGGGAAAAAGCTGCTCGGGGTCCAGGGGGCAGCATGTATCCCTGGGGTTCCGGATCGCCCAAACACCGTGCCACCTATGGTAGAAAATGGCGCGGCATTTATACCATGACCGATGTAGGAACCTATTCCAAGGGCGCATCGATCTATGGCGTGTTTGATATGGCTGGAAACGTATGGGAGTGGGTTGACGACTGGTACGACCTGAAGTACTACAATTTGGGACGAAAGAAAAACCCTAGGGGGCCTGCCGGGGGTGAGTTTAAAGTCGTTCGCGGCGGATCCTGGGTCAACTACCCCGATACCTTGCGCAGTGCTTTCCGTCGGTGGAGCCGCCCGGAGGTGAGGTTCAACGATACCGGATTCCGTTGCGCCAGAGATGATGATGAAACCAAAAAGGACTGACGAACTCACCGAGCAAGAAAAAAATAATCTCGCTCCCTACCTTTCCGATGTGGATGCCGATGTGTTTGTTCTCAGCAACCTCAATCCGGAAGTGATCGGCGCTGCCTTGGCGCGGTATAGCCGCGCTCCAACTGGGTTCAAAGAAACAGTTGTGCGTGAGTTTCTCAATCCGGATGGAACCCCCAATGAAGTCAAGGGTACCGAGCTCATCGACCGAGTGGTCAACAAGTTCGGCGATGAATCGGTTGCCGAACTTGCCGTTGCCCCGCTCTGTATCGAAAACGTTTCCAACCTGATGACCAAAATCATCGAAGATTGCAGGATCGGTGGTTCGCCTATCGAGGAGTCTACCCGCTATGTTCTCTATGACGTGAAGCGAAATGGCCAGTGGCGGTATGTGCGTCCCACTTCCATCATGCAATCGGGTCTTGCGGATCAATATACGAGAACGATGGATTTTATATTTGAAATGTATGCCGAACTCGTTGAGCCCATGCAGGAACTATTTCGCAGAAAACTTCCCGATGAGAATTTTAAGATCGAGGTGGAGCGCGACGGAAAGATCGTTCTGGCTGGGGTAAACGAACTCTCTGGCGACGGCGAACAAAGGGCGCACCGCTTGGCTTACAGCTTCACTATTCGAAGCGCGGCCTGTGACATTATCCGTTGCATTCTTCCGGCATCAACCAAAGCCAATTTGGGGCTCATGGGCAATGGGCGGTTTTATAGCGGACTCATCACCAAACTATTGTCACAAGAGTTGGACGAGGGCTGGGTTCTGGCCAAAAACATCCGCAGGGCGCTCGAGACTCAGATTCCAACGTTTATCAAGCGAGCAGTGAGAAGTGATTACCTTGCCGAAAATCAGAAAAATATGAGGAACTTGTGCGTTGGACTGTTCAAGGATATCCCCATAGAAACGGCGCCAGAAGTGGTTCTGCTGGAGGACCGTGTCGAAGACTATCAGTTGAACCTTCTGGCAAACATGGTTTTCCCCCACGTGAAGCATTCGACCGCACAAATCAGGGACGTGATTCGCGCTCTGCCGGAAGAGAGGCGAAGAAAGATTTTTGCGACGGCGGTGGGAGAGCGGAAAAGCAAGCGAGACCGACCACCACGCGCTTTAGAGTATGGCTATCCTATCAACTTCGATATAATTTCCGGGTTTGGCGAGTACCGTGATCTTCAGCGGCACCGCATGCTGACCCAGCAGAGGCAGGATATGAACGTGGCCCTCGGTTACTCGGTTCCTGGGGAGATCGGGGAAATTGGCAAAGAGAAAGCAGTGCAGGAATGTTTCGAACGCGCCGAGTCACTCCACGCTGATTTGATGCGGGTCGGACTCGTCCGCGAGGCCCAGTACGCCACCCTGTTTAATCATTACATCCGGTGGAATATGGGCATGAACGCGAGAGAACTTGGGCACCTCACCGAACTGCGCTCGCAAAAGGCAGGACATCCCAAATACCGCCGCACCGCGCAGATGATGGCCCGGCTCTACTTAAAGCGGCATCCTGAAATGGAACCATTGGTAAAGTTCGTTGACCGTAACGATTACGATCAGGGAGTCACCCGCGCTGAGCAGGAGGCCCGAACGGCACGCAAAAGCCTCGCCAGCGGTGTGTTCGACGATATGGACTAAAGCCAGGCCCAACCCCTGATCAAATCTACCAGGATCCCATTAGCCCCCGATCGTCTATTATGCGCTCTTGACAAGTGACTGATCCCGACCCTTTGTTCAGATGGGCAGCAGGGTGGAGCAGTGTCTAGATATAACCAATTTAAATATATAGTTATTTGTTGGAATGGCGCCGACACCCCACTGACGTGAAATTCGGAATGAGCTATTTTGTGGCCTAAAAAACGAATTTTGCGGATTGCAACAGGTAGCCCACGGCAGGTTATCACAGGGGGTTTGCCGAAGTCTTTGCGGCGGGGAATGGGAAACCCGCAGGGGAATAAAATGTTTTTTGAGGATTGGTGGGTGGGATTGGGTTGTGGTAGTCTTAGGCCTTTTGATTTGTCTTTTGGACCGGATATTCATTCCCACCCGAGTATTTTTCGTTGATATTCGAATTGGTTTGTTTATTATTGGCCTTTATAAGTTTGACAACTAAACCATAGGGAGCGGAAAACGATGAAGATTGGTGTTCCCAAAGAAGTCCATGGCGGTGAAAGGCGAGTTGCCACGACCCCTGAAGTCGCCGGTCAACTCATCAAACTAGGTTTTGAAGTTGCGATTCAATCTGGTGCTGGCGGTGCTGCCCATTTCTCCGATGCTGCCTATACCGAGGCGGGTGTGAAGGTTGTGGAAAACGCCAAGGCGATCTGGGATGAGAGCGATATTATTTTAAAGGTTCGCGCACCGGAATTTAATCCTGATTTAAATACCGATGAAATAAATTTACTTCATGAGAAACAGGTAATCATTACTTTTCTCTGGCCGGCGCAAAATCCCGAGCTACTTAAACAACTGGCCGAAAAAAAAGTCACTGCCATTGCCATGGACAGTGTGCCGCGTATTTCCCGCGCTCAAAAGCTGGACGCGCTCAGTTCAATGGCGAACATTGCTGGTTATCGCGCAGTGGTCGAAGCCGCACAGCACTTCGGTCGATTTTTTACAGGTCAGATTACGGCGGCGGGCAAGATTCCACCGGCGAAGGTCCTGGTTATTGGTGCTGGTGTAGCAGGTCTTGCCGCAATCGGCGCCGCAACAAGTATGGGCGCTATTGTACGTTCATTCGATACCCGGCCTGAAGTTAAAGAGCAGGTTGAGAGCATGAATGCGGAATTTTTGTTACTCGACTTTGAAGAAGAGGGGGCTGGCACCGGTGGTTACGCAAAAGTTATGAGTGAGGAGTTCATCAAGGCGGAAATGGAGCTCTTTGCGGAACAGGCAAAGGAAGTGGACATTATCATTACCACCGCTTTGATTCCCGGCAAACCGGCTCCTGAATTAATTACCGCGGATATGGTTGCCTCCATGAAAGACGGCAGCGTGATCGTTGACCTCGCCGCAGAACAGGGGGGCAACTGTAAATTGACCGAAGCGGATCAAGTAACTAAAGTCCATGGCGTTTCTATTATTGGTTATACAAATTTGCCCAGCCGTTTGGCCGCCCAGTCCAGTCAGTTGTATGGGACCAATTTACGTTACCTTTTATCAGACATGTGTCCGGAGAAGGACGGCAATGTTGTGGTCGATATGGAGGACGAGGTAGTTCGCGGTGCGACCGTTGTTAAAGACGGAGAGGTGACCTGGCCACCGCCGGCGCCTAAGCTGTCCGCCGCGCCGCCGAAACCGGCGGAGAAGCCTCAAGAAGAACAACCCGTTCAGGAGGTCGAGGAGAAGCCTTCCTTGGTGGGGCCGGTATTGGCATTTGGTGTGGGCGGTCTGGCGTTGTTGGGTCTGGGTGCGGTGGCACCGCCGTCTTTCATGGCTCACTTTACGGTGTTTGTGCTGGCCTGTTTTGTGGGTTATATGGTGATCTGGAATGTTACTCCCGCTTTGCATACGCCGCTCATGAGCGTTACCAACGCGATAAGCAGTATCATTATCATAGGCGCCCTTTTGCAGATAAGCTCGGGGGAAAAATTAATTGTAGGATTGGCGGGATTAGCCGCGTTGATTACAGCGATTAATATTACCGGCGGATTTGCAGTGACGCGTCGCATGCTTGAAATGTTCCGTAAATAGGAGACGGTAAGTATGAGTCAGGGTATCGTAACTGCCTCTTATATCGGGGCGACCATTCTCTTTATTCTGGCCTTGGGTGGGTTGAGCCACCCGGAAACGTCAAGACGCGGCAATCTTTACGGCATCACAGGCATGGCACTCGCGTTATTGGTCACGATTGCGAATGTTACTGCCAATTGGGGGATTCTGGTCGGTGGGCTGTTGATTGGGGGTACCATCGGTTTGATCCTGGCGCGCCGCGTGCAAATGACTGAAATGCCGGAGTTGGTCGCCATCCTTCACAGCCTCGTTGGTCTGGCAGCAGTCCTAGTTGGGTTCGCCAATTTTATGGATCCCACCGTACATTTCGAGGACAGTGGTGAACAGAAGATCCATGATATTGAGACTTACCTGGGAATTCTCATTGGCGCGGTCACATTTTCTGGCTCTGTCATTGCATTTGGAAAACTCAGTGGCAAGATGAGCGGCAATCCAATCTTGTTGCCCGCCAGGCACTGGCTTAACCTTGGCTTGTTGCTCACAACGATTTGGGTTGGCAAGATGTTTGTCGAACAATCGGCGGCTGGTAGTGGGCTCATACCATTGCTGATCATGACTGGGATTGCATTGCTGTTTGGGATACATATGGTCGTGTCAATCGGTGGCGCTGATATGCCCGTTGTTATCTCTATGCTCAACAGCTATTCGGGTTGGGCCGCCGCGGCAACCGGTTTCATGCTCAACAACGACCTGCTTATAGTTACCGGAGCGTTGGTGGGAAGCAGCGGTGCTATCCTGAGTTACATCATGTGTCGTGCGATGAACCGCAAGTTTCTGGCGGTGATCGCCGGTGGGTTTGGTACCACCACAGGGGCTTCCACTGCGGATGCAGGCGAACAAGGTGAGGTCGTGGCGTTAGATGCGCCTGAGGTTGCAAATTTACTAGCAGATTCCAAAGAAGTCATGATTGTCCCAGGCTATGGTATGGCGGTGGCTCAGGCACAACACATCGTGTGTGAGATCACGAAGGCACTCAAGGCAAAGAAGGTGAATGTGCGCTTTGGTATTCATCCTGTCGCCGGGCGTATGCCGGGGCATATGAATGTTTTGCTGGCCGAAGCCAAGGTGCCCTATGATATCGTTTACGAAATGGACGAAATCAATGACGACTTTCCGAATATTGATGTTTCTATCGTTGTTGGTGCGAACGATATCGTCAATCCTTCTGCCCAGACGGATCCGGATAGCCCGATTTCCGGAATGCCGGTGCTTGAGGTTTGGAAAAGTAAAACCACTATCGTGTTAAAGCGGAGTATGGCGACCGGCTATGCGGGTGTACAGAATCCTTTATTCTTTAAAGAAAACACCCGCATGTTGTTCGGCGATGCCAAGTCCAGTTTGGATGCCGTTTTTAAAAACCTTTGAGCCACGAGCTGTTTTTGCTTGTTGAGCTTGCTCTGTCAGTTCGGTGCAGAGTATTTCCTGCTTTGGATGGATAACCCGTCCCTTGTGTTTGGCGATGCCTAACCCACCTGCGAAAGACTTGCCCAGGCTCCTGTGATGCCTGATCCCTTACCTGCATCTAATACAAAAAACGACATCATCTTCGGAATCATACTGTTGGGCACTACGGGTGTTTTGATTGGGGTTGCCATACACAGCGAGTTTGCCATGATTGTTGCTGGGCTGCTGGGTGCCGTCATGGGCGGTTTTGTGGGTTGGCTCGGCGGGCGAATGTACCTGCTTATTATCTGTTGCGGTGTGTTGATCGGGGCATTCCTCGGTTACCGGATGGGCGATCGCGATATTCTCATCATCGCCGCCGGATCTGGCGGTGCGATTGCCGGGTTCCTGGGAGCCCAGATCGAACTCTTCTTGAGAAAAAAATAACCACTGACGATGGGGAGGAATGGGCGTAATCGGCACTGCACCCGGTACGTCAGGTGTACAGGTGCGCCACATATTCCCCATAGCCATTGTAGGGTTGGGTGGCTCGGACAGCGTTGGTACCGATCATTTTTTCTCGTGTTTGAGGCCAACGGGGATGTGGGACGTCGGGATCGACGTTGGCTTCGAAACTGTACTCCATCGGCAACACCGTGTTCCAGAAAGTGGGCGGCTGGTAGTCGATTACCTCGATTTTCACGATCGACTTGATGCTTTTGAATCCGTATTTCCAGGGAATCACCAACCTGACCGGTGCTCCGTGTTGTTTGGGTAGGGGGCGACCGTAAATGCCGAGTGCCATAAACGTCAACTCATTTGCTGCTTCTTCGAGAGTCAGGGCTTCCGTGTAGGGCCATGGCCGCCAGAATGCCAACTGGCCCTGTGCCGTGAAGGGTTTGTAGAAGGTGGTCATAGCGATATGGGTGGCGCTAGGTTTGGGTTCGACCAAATCGATTAGGGCTTTGAGGGGAAACCCCGTCCATGGAACCGCCATCGCCCAGGCCTCGACACACCGGAACCGGTACAGGCGTTCCTCTACCGGCATCAATTTATAAAAATCGTCCGGATTGAACGTGCGCGGTTTGTTGACAAGTCCGTTCACCTCCACCTCCCAAGGACTGGTTTCCATCCTTTGTGCAAGGTACCTCGGGTCGCTCTTAATTTCGCTAAACTCGAAGAAATTGTTGGAGCTTGCCGCAACTCTTTCTTCCGTCATCCGTCGGTTCAATTTGTATTTTTTATTACGTTTGGCGGGATAGCTTCTCTTCTCATTTGCGGTAAGTTCGATGGGTGTGTCCGGGTCGGGAGTCGGACTCATGCTACATCCGTAAAACGAGGCTGCTGTTGCCAGGGTTACGAGAGAGGTTCCCTTGATGAAACTGCGCCGGTCCATATACACCGACTCCGGCGTAGCCTCGTTCTCAGCCATGTTCCAGGATTTTGGAAGGATGATATTGCTCATAATTTAATTATCAATGATCCATTAAAGGTTATTTCCATGTTCTTCGAAATGACAATCAAAAGTCATTTTTTCTTAGTTACAGGTTTCCTTAATTACCAGTTGTTCATTGCTCTACCCAGTCATCGATGCATTTGAGGTAAGGTGGGGAGCCTTGAACTATGGGAAGAGCGATCACCTCTGGCACGTCGTAGCTGTGGTTTTTGCACACCCACGCTTCCAGCGCCTCGAATTTCTGGCTTTGGGTTTTAACAATGAGAAGGATCTCCTCATCCACGCAGAGCTTATCCCCCCAGTAATAGGTTGACTGGATTGCAGGAATCGTGTTGACACAAAAGGCCAGTCTTTCCTCAACCAGCCCACGGCTTAGCATGTCCGCTTCTTCCTTTGAGCCTGTGGTGATGAAAACGACGATGTGTTTATTCATAATCCTTTCTCTCAGGATTTTTCTTTGATGTCATATTGAGCTTGTTGAAGCATGAACCACAACTATTTTAAAGAACATACTTTAAAAGGAAAAACCCTAACACCAGGAGAATAAAAAAAACGATGGTGAACAGGTTGAAATATTTTTCGATAAGTTTCTTGACCGGGGGCCCGAACTTATAAATCAATGCGGCTACAATGAAGAATCGAGCCGAACGACCGATCGTCGAGGCTAGGATAAATGTCGCGAAATCAATTTTGAATGCCCCCGCCGCTATTGTAAATACCTTATAGGGTAGGGGGGTGAAACCAGCCGCTGCTACCGCCCATGCGTCATGTTTATTGTAGAGTAAACCGATTGTGTCCCACTTTTCCTGAAAGTGATAAAAATCAATAATCTGGCCGCCAATAATGTCCATGAACTGGAAGCCGATCCAATACCCGAGCATTCCGCCTAATACCGAGGCAACGGAGCACCCTAGCGCAAATCGAAACCAACCCGTGGGCACTGAAACAACCATCGCGATCAATAGTACGTCCGGCGGAATGGGAAAAAACGACGACTCGATGAACGAAATGATGCATAAGGCTGGCATTGCGTAGGGAGTCGCTGCCCAGTGCAGAACCCAGTTGTAAAGATTGCGCAAAAGTA
>CAJWLY010000022.1 GCA_913043155.1 uncultured Nitrospinaceae bacterium
ACCCTCTCCAGCAAAACTGGCGCTGGAAATCGATAGAACCAAAGACAAAATCAGACTAAAAGATTTGAACCTGGGAGGGGTCATGGAAAAACCAGTTCATAGTTTTAATTCATTGTTTTTGGTGGAGGTGGAAAAGCAGCCCTTCTACACCAAACCAACAGCATGGGCAAGCCAGGGACGATATCCTTTTGCACTCGCTTCCCAGTTTTTGGGCTAGACTACCAGATATTTGAAGATGGTATAGACTATTTTAGTCCCCGCCTGGATCGTGCCAGCAACAGTTCCAGTGATCTTGGAGACACCAATCCGCTCCCGGTACCGGACGGGAATTTCCCTGATTCGCAACCCGTGCTTGACGGCCTTGATCTGCATTTCTACCGTCCAGCCAAAATTGGTGTCGCGCATGCCAATAGTTTTCAAGGATTCGTACCGGATCGCCCGGAATGGCCCAAGATCAGTAAATTGGTGCCCAAAAAACAGACGTATCAGGAAAACGGCCAGTTTGTTTCCGTATCGGGCTTGGGGTAACAGCGCATACCGGCTCTCGAGAAGAATCATCCGGCTTCCTAAGACGAAATCGACCTCCCCTTCCCGAATCGGCTGGACGAGCTTCTCTAGCTCTTCCGGGTAGTCACTGTAATCGCCATCGACAAACACGACGATTTCCGGTCCGTCCAGTTCGGAGATTCCCTTAAGGCAGGCAGAACCGTAACCGCGCCGATTTTCCTGAACCACACGCGCGTCATGATTGCGGGCCACACACGCAGTATCATCGGTGCAACCGTTGTCCACAACGATGACCTCATGTAGTTTGTCCCTGGGGAGATCGTCGAGAACGTGTCCGATGGACTTCTCTTCGTTGAAAACGGGAATGATGACGGATACGCGGGGGTCCATGACGCCACCCGGTCAATTGAGGTCAGCGAGGGCCTGTTTTATTGAGCCAACAAACTTAGCCAGCTTCTTTTCGCGCTGGGCTGGGTCCGGGTTCTGCTCTATAAGCTTCACGATGGCGCTTCCGACAATGACACCATCGGACACCTTCGCTGCATCTCGGGCCTGATCCGGACCTGAAATACCAAATCCGACCAGCACCGGAAGCTCGGTCACCTGTTTGATCGACGCCACTTTGTCACACACCCCGTCGGCAAGTTCGGTGCGTGTTCCAGTCGTCCCTGTGAGCGAAATGTAGTAGATGAACCCGCGACTACGCTCGGACACCATGCGTACGCGCTCATCAGTACTGGTAGGTGCGAGCAGGTAGATCATGTCGAGCCCTTTCTCATCAGTATAGGAGGAAAACTCGCTTGCCTCTTCTGGAGGCAGGTCGGGAATAATCACACCGTCCACTCCGGCAGATAGCGCATCGTCAACAAACTTTTTCTCTCCATAGACGTAAATCGGATTATAGCTGGTCATCAAAACGATGGGGAGATCGCGGCTTTTGCGTATCTCATGGACTAGCGCGACGATTTTCTTGAGCGTTGTGCCGCTCTTGAGTGATCGCAGGGCCGACGCTTGAATAACGGGCCCATCGGCCAGGGGATCGGAAAACGGCACGCCCAGTTCAACGATGTCCGCCCCACTCTCATCGATGACATCAAGGATGCTTTTTGTCGATTCCAGGTCGGGATCGCCCGCCGTCACGAATACAACGAGTGCTTTCCTGCTCTCGGACGCCAGCATCTCAAAGCATTCTCCAATGCGGCTCACAGATCATCTCCTATGCGTTCGGATACTTGTGTAACATCTTTGTCGCCGCGTCCGGAAAGGCAGACTAGAATCACTTCTTCCTTTTTCATTTTTGGAGCCATCTTCGCCACTTGGGCGATGGCATGGGCCGACTCCAGGGCAGGGATGATCCCCTCCTGCTTCGACAGCAGTTTAAATCCGTCCAGTGCCTCCTCATCGGTGATGGTCTCATACTGGGCGCGTTCGATGGATTTCAAATGACTGTGCTCGGCCCCCACACCGGGATAGTCGAGCCCGGCAGAAATCGAATGGGCTTCCTTAACCTGTCCATCATCGTCATGGAGGAGATAACTCATCATCCCGTGCAGGACGCCGGACCTGCCGTGGCTGAGTGATGCTCCATGCTTCCCCGTCTCAATGCCGAGTCCGGCTGCCTCGACGCCCACCAATTTCACTTTTTTATTCTGCACAAACGGATAGAACAGTCCCATAGAATTACTACCACCGCCAACGCAGGCCACGCAAACATCGGGCAAGCGCTTTTCTGCTTCCATCATTTGTCCCATCGCCTCATCGCCGATAATACGCTGGAAATTGCGCACAAGCATTGGATACGGGTGGGGTCCGACCACCGATCCTATAATATAGTGCGTCGTTTCGACGGTGGTGATCCATTCGCGGATGGCGTCGCTGGTGGCATCCTTCAGCGTACGCGTACCAGATGAGACGGGAATTACCCGCGCACCCAGTAGTTTCATGCGAAACACGTTGAGCGCCTGCCGCTTCATATCCTCTTCACCCATGAACACGTCACACTTGAGCCCGAACAGCGCCGCCGCTGTCGCTGTGGCTACCCCGTGCTGTCCGGCACCCGTCTCGGCGATCACCCGCTTCTTGCCCATACGGAGCGTGAGCAAGCCGCTTCCAATGGTGTTATTGATTTTGTGTGCTCCGGTGTGAGTGAGATCCTCGCGCTTGAGATAAATCTTCGCACCGCCCAAGTGCCCCGTCAGGCGCTCGGCGAAATAAAGGGGGGTCGGACGCCCTACATAATGTTTTAGATAGAATTTAAGCTCCTCGTGGAATTTTGGATCGTTCTTCGCTTCGCTGTAGACCCGCTCCAGTTCCTCTAGCGCAGGCATCAATGTCTCGATGACGTACCTGCCCCCATACTCACCGAAATGTCCCCGCACATCGGGAAACGTCATGTCTTTTGTCTTGTCGTCCACGTTTGACCCCAAAAAATACTAACTGAAACTGTACAGAACCTCTAGATTGCAGCTCCCTCGCTTGGCTTTCAAAAGGGACTGCGTTCTACCCTCATGTTATGGAAATCAAGGATTTTGTATTCGTGCTCTCCTGCGTTCACCCTTCGCTGCTTATTTCTACAGACTCTGTTGTTCAGCGGTAGAACCCTGTAAAAACCTCCTGATGGATCTCATAAACTCTTCAACCTTTTCCGGGTCTTTCTTCCCCGCGGATTGCTCCACGCCAGAACAAACATCAACGCCGTAGGGTCTCACCCGGTGAATGGCGGTATACACATTATATGGGTTGAGTCCGCCTGCGAGAATAATCGGACCTTGTTTTTTTGCACGAAAAACTAGGTTCCAATCAAAAGTTTCGCCCGTTCCACCGCGTTTTCCCTCATTATACGCATCGAGGAGAAATCCGCTAACATCATAATCCGCCAATCCGATCAACGAACTGCTGTCCTTCACCTGAATGGCCTTGATGACCCGGTGCTTGACGCGCCTGCAAAATGCCGGGGACTCATCACCATGGAGTTGGACCGCCGTAAGACGGCACTGCTCGGCAATACGGTTGACCTGGTCCGAGGTCTCGTCCACAAAAACACCCACGGTCTCGACAAAAGGCGGAAGTTGAGAGATGATCGCCTTCGCCTCTTTCGGAACGACATAACGCGGGCTCTTCTTGTAAAAGATGAACCCGACCGCATCGGCTCCGCTTTCCACTGCAAGCTGTGCGTCCTTTAGATTGGTTGTACCGCAAATCTTGACCTTAACCCGCGGCTGAAGTTTTTTCATTGCTGATCAATCCGATAGAAAAATAAGTTACTTGGTAAGAAGTTCTACTTCAAACTGAAAGTGCGCCCGTAAACTCCTTCAACTTTGCCCCGATGTCCTCAGCGGTCATCAGGCTTTCACCTATCAAAAACGCATGTGCCCCGTACTCCTCGAGTTCCTCGATCTCTTTTCGGCCGTGAATACCGCTTTCGCATACCAGCGTGTTCCCCGGCACCTGGAGCGCCATCGGGATCAGACGCCGTGCAATGCCGAGGTCCGTCTTGCCGCTGGCCAGGTCCCGGTTATTGACGCCCAGAAGAGTCGCCTCAGCAGAGAACGCTTTTTCTATATCCTTCTCATTGTGCGACTCCACCAGCGCGGGGAGTCCGACCTCCTTCCCCAGCGCCAAGAGGTCCGCTAAGTGACTCTTATCCAGCCAGGTGGAAATAAGAAGAAAAAAGTCCGCCCCAAATGCCCGCGCTTCGTAGACCTGATACTCGTCGAAAATGAAGTCTTTACGTAGAAGCGGAACATTTGTCACTTCCCGCGCATCTTCCAGCGTTGTGAGCGTACCACCAAAATAGATCGACTCAGTGAGGATCGACAACGCCGCCGCTCCGTTGGAGCCATAGATCTCAGCAATGTCCAGCGGGTTGAAGTTTTCCCGGAGTTGCCCCTTAAAAGGGGTACGTGGCTTAATCTCGGCGATGATACGCGAGGAGACTCCTGGTTGTAGAACCTTTTCGATGTCTCGTATCTGGTAATCTCGCTCGGCGATCCGGTCCTTCAGATCTGAGAGCGAGACCTGTCGTTTGACACTCGCTAGCTCCTCCTTCTTATCTGCAAATATCTTGTCGAGTATGCTGGACATAAAAAAATTTTAAATGAATCCGATTCATCCCCCGCTCACTCGACACAGATCAGCGAGTTTTTTTGCGGCTTCGCCTGAATCGATAGACTCACGGGCCATTTTGATTCCATCTTCCAGGGTTTCGGCTCTACCAGCGGCAATAGTTGCCACCGTTGCGTTCATCAATACTATATCCCGTTTCGGCCCCTTTTCCCCCGACAACACTTTTTTCACGATCTCCGCATTCTCCTCGGGCGTGCCGCCTTTGAGTTTCTCTAATGCACAACGCTGCAACCCAAAGTCATCTGGGTTTAAAATATATTCCTTTATTTTTCCATTATTTAACTCACATACCCTCGTGTCACCTGTGAGGGTGATCTCATCCAACCCGTCACACCCGTGGACAACGAAAGCATGCCGACTTCCGAGTTCCTGGAGAACGCTTGCAATCTGCCCAAGCCGCCCACCGTCGTATATGCCAAGCACCTGAGCGTGAGCACCAGCCGGATTCGTCAGAGGTCCGAGCAAGTTGAAAATAGTGCGAAATCCTAGCTCCTTCCTCACGCCAGCAGCGTGGCGCATGGCCCCGTGCATAAGCGGCGCGAAAAGAAATCCTATTCCTACCTCTTCCAAACACTTCCCGACGGTCGTTTTGTCAGCTTCAATGTTAACGCCAAGACACTTCAGCACGTCGGCACTCCCAGACCGGCTAGAAACCGCACGATTACCGTGCTTCGCCACGGTGGCACCGGTCCCGGCCACGACGAACGCGGCAGTGGTAGATATATTAAACGTATCGGCCCCGTCGCCTCCGGTGCCACAGGTATCGACTATCGTGTCGACATTAACGACCAGCTTTTCCGCCTTGTCGCGCATAACCTTTGCCGCACCGACCACTTCAGAGACACTTTCCCCTTTCATTTTAAGTGCGGTGAGGAATGCTCCCAACTTCGAGTCTTCGATTTGGCCTTCCATGATCTGTGTCATGACCGAGACCATTTCGTCCTCACAGAGGTCTTTCTTACTAATGATTTTTCCAAGCGCGTCTTGAATATTCATAAGAAAAACCAGCCCATAGTTTCTAGCGATATAGCCTTGGTCACCAAGTAGTAGGCACTTTTCAGCCCCTCGCTTTGATGAAGCTCAGAGCAACACAAACTATTTATTTCAGACACCATCACTGCTCCAGGCCTGGTTCAGCGGGGGCATAGTTAGGAAATTTTTGAGCAGGTCTTTCCCGCTGGTGGTGAGAATAGATTCTGGATGAAACTGCACTCCCTCGATGAACATCTTCCGATGCCGCAATCCCATAATCTCACCATCATCGCTTTCAGCGGTGATATCGAATCCGTCGGGCACAGTTTCCCGGTCTAACACAAGCGAGTGATAACGCGTTGCCTCAAATGGATTAGGCAGGCCCAAGAACAATTTCTTCCCGTCGTGCTTTACCATCGAAGTCTTGCCGTGCATGAGCTTCCCAGCCTTGATGATCCTACCACCAAATGCGTGGGCTATGGACTGGTGACCGAGGCAAACACCCAGGAGAGGCACCTTGCCCGCAAAATGTTTCGCTACCTCGATGGAGATGCCCGCTTTCTCGGGCGTACAGGGTCCAGGCGAAATGACAATCCGCTCCGGTCTCATCTCTTCGATTTCCTTGAGGGTGATCTTGTCGTTTCTATGCACCACCACGTCGGCTCCAAGTTCACCTAGATACTGTACAAGGTTGTAGGTGAACGAATCGTAGTTGTCGACCATCAAAATCATCAAATCAGCCCTTTCTCTGCCAGTTCGATCGCCTTGAGGAGCGCTCTACCCTTGCTCATGGTTTCCTCGAACTCGTTTTCCGGAATCGAATCGGCCACCACTCCGGCACCAACACCCAGATAGGCGGTGCCGTTCTTAACCAGAAGCGTGCGGATAGCGATGGCGGTGTCCATGTTACCGGTGAAGCTGATGTATCCTACCGCGCCGCCATAGAGTCCGCGCCGTGTCGGTTCTAACTCCTCAATAATCTCCATGGCGCGTATCTTGGGTGCGCCCGAGAGCGTTCCCGCCGGAAACGTCGCCTTGAGAACGTCGTAGCAGTCGAGCCCGTCTCTCAATTTACAACGCACATTGGAAACGATGTGCATAACGTGCGAGTACCGCTCGATGGTAAATTTCTCGTTTACTTCGACTGTACTCGTTTTTGCGACACGGCCCACGTCGTTACGGCCCAGATCAACCAGCATGATATGTTCGGCAAGTTCCTTTTCGTCGCTTAACAGGTCTTCCTCCAGTACCTGATCTTCTTCTTCGTTCTGCCCGCGCTTGCGCGTCCCAGCAATGGGGCGCACCTCCACATTATCTCCTTCAAGCCGCACCAGGATCTCGGGCGACGACCCTACAACACTGAGTTCGCCGAATTTCAGGTAGTACATGTAGGGTGATGGATTGATCGTACGGAGCGCACGGTAAATGGTAAAAGGGTCTTTACTGATTTTAAACTTCAACCTTTGCGCCAGAACCACCTGGATGGCATCGCCTTCCAGAATATAGTTCTTAATTTTACAAACCGCGTCCTTGAATTTTTCCTTTTCAAAATTGGATTCAATATACCCTGCTTCGACAGACTCTCCCGTACCGCCTCCACGGGCACCGGGCGGCAGGGTGGCGCGCAGCTTCCCCTCTATGACTTCAATGGCCTTCGCCGCTTTCTCGTAGGCTTCCTCCAAGCCACCATCTTCCACATAGGCGTTGGAAACGATTTTGATCGTCTGGGATACGTTGTCGAAAATCAACAGCGTGTCAGTGATAATGAACAGGGCGTCGGGCACGTCTAGGTCGTCTTCCGTTTTCTGCGGCAGTTCCTCGAAAGACCGGACCATATCGTAGCTGATGAATCCGACCGCACCCCCCGAAAACCGGGGAAGTCCGTCCACTTCAACCGGCTCGTACCTGGCAAGCACCTCCTTGATTCCGGTCAGCGGATTTTCGTTGGTCCCGATCTGTCTCTTCTCGACCTGTCCGTTTTTGCTGATGGTGACGGTTGTGCCCCGCAAGCTGACAATGATCGAAGGGTCGCATCCGAGAAAACAATACTGCGCCCACTTTTCCCCGCCTTCGACGCTCTCGAGCAGGAACGAATACGCACTGCCGCCGATTTTCATGTAAGCGGAAACAGGAGTCTCTGTGTCGGCCAAGATCTCCTTGTATACCGGGATCAGGTTACCGTGCTGCGCTTTTTCTTTAAATTCCTGTAATGAAGGTTTCAACATAGTGTTCGGCGCACACCGAAGGCCTCTATTTTTTCGGAAGTACCCATAGAAAAAACTTATATTTCAATGGTTTAGTTTAGGGACATTAACACCCGGCGTGAAGGGCTGTCAAGATGTTTAGGGCATTGATAGAGGATATATCAAGCCGGCTTGATCACTGCAGGAACGGCTCTCAATCGTCTTTGGATGCACTACATTGAGTACCGGCATCTCAGGTTGGGTAGGATGACCAGCCAATCCGTCACTCATTTCCGGCTTGGTCGGACCAGTCTTCGCCGTTCCAGTGTAGGATGAGTCCATTATCCCCGACGGCGTATATGTCCTCGTCGGAGCTTCCCCAGATGGCGGTGAGATACTCCTCCGTGTTCGATTCGATCTGGGTCCATTGATCACCGTCTCGGTACATGATCATCCCCAAGTCGCCGACGGTAAAAACCATTTCTTTTGAAGGACCCCACACGTCTAGAAAAAACTCCATTGTGCGCGTGGGCATCTTGGTGATTTCGCGTCCGTTGAACTTGAAGACAATACCATCGGACCCGCAGATGTACATATCGTCCGAACCGAATCCATAAATCCCGTAAAACTCATGGTTGGAGTTGACGGTGAGGCGAACCCACCGGTCTTCTTCCTGATGTAGGATCAACCCGTCGTATCCAACCGCATACATGCCGCTTTCCAGGCATCCCCACAGGCGGGTGATGTCGGTTTCGGTACCCGTTTGCAGAAACTTCCATTCGCAACCATCGTAGCGCAGGACTCTTCCCAATCTGGCGCAGGCGTAGATTTCGTTTTCAGACAGACCAAAGATACCGGTCATAGGTGGCAGCTTTTCGGTTTCCTGCACTGACCAATCGTTTCCGTCGTAGTACAGGATTCTTCCATCGGTGACGACGGCAAAGACATTGTCGGGCGCACTGCCCCAGATATTTTTAACTGTCCAACGCCCTTTGAGGTCCATTGGACTCCACTTGTCTCCATCGAAATGGAGCATCGTGCCTTCGGCGCCGCCGACAAAGATATTGTCTTTATCAAATCCGAAAATGGACAGCAGGTGATTGTCGGTCAAGGTTGACATTTAAAATAGTGAGGACAAGGTTAGAAACTATTACCCTCATCTTAAAAAAAGAAGTCTTTATTCCCCTCCCTGCCAAAGGAAAGGCAGGGGGAGATTAATCTATATAAAGCTATTGAATGACCTATTAATTGAAATCACTCATAAAGACATATCGGTCCATTTATCGCCATCGTAATGGATGACCAACCCATCATCGCCTACCACGTACACGCAGTCGGGGCGGAGTCCGCGCACCTTGGTCAGGTACTTTTCGGTCCCGGCATTCATGGGACTCCACCCTTTACCGTCGTAGTGAAGAATAGTCGCGTTATCGCCCACGGCAAAAATATTGTCACCAGAGGAGCCCCAGATGCTGAGCAGGTATTCTTCAGTCCCCGACTCTACCGGCTCCCACTTCCCTTCCGCATTTCCATCGAAATGAAGGATGGTTCCGTGCGACCCAACGATATACACATCATCTGCAGCCGCACCCCAGACACCATAGAGAGAGATTTCTTCGCTGGTCAATTCGTCGCGGCGCTGAAACTCCTTGCCATCATAGAACCGGTAGGTCCCTTCACCACCAACAGTATGGATATGCTCAATATCCGCCCCCCACATGCAGAACAGGTCGTGAATGGTATTGGGCTCCCGGTAATGCCACTGCTTCCCGTCCCAGAACAGTAGGCGCCCGCCCACACCGTAGATAAACATGTTGTCGCGGTCATATCCATAGGCCGCGTTCAACGAGTCGTAGCTTCCGGTATCGACCTGGGTCCACGCTTTACCACCGTAATGAAGCACCACGCCGCCAACACCCACGGCAAAAATATTTTTTTCGTCAGAGGCCCAGATCCCCATCAGTGGATTGGCGTTCTCGGTACGAACGGGAATCCATTCCTTGCCGTTGTAGAACTGGGGAATGCCGTCCTTGCCGACAACGTAAATGCTGTCTTCTCGAAAGGGCCACAGATCGAGTAGGTCGGGTTTTTCTCCGATGAACATGAGGTCAGCTTTTCCTCGATTAAAAGTGATGACCGGGCAAGACCCGAGGGCTGTGACCTCGGGCTATCGTCACCGTGCTAGCCTAATGATCCGGCTTCTTCCGTGGGAGCCGGACGAAACACAAGTTTGGACAGCTTGGGGAGGTTTTTGGAATTCCGAATCAGTTCCTGAACGTCTTCGGTAATATCATTATGAATCAGAATCAACGTTTCCAAGTTGGATAGAGCTTTTGATTCGGCCAGTGCCTTGCCACCTTCGTTTCCGATGTCCGCTTCGTAAAGGTCGAGTAGTTTGAGGTTCTTAAAATTCTCTGATCTGGCAATGGCCTTTGCTCCGCGGACACCAATCGGATTGTACGTCAGCGTCAACTGTTCCAAGCTGGCAAACGTCTTCGACTCGGCCATGGCCTCAATTCCATCTGTTCCAATAAAGTTCCAGTTGAGATTGAGCTCGGTCAGTGAGGAAAGGTTCGAAGACTTGGCCAAGGCAAACGCGCCTGCATTCCCAATATTATTCCGGTAAAGTGAAAGTAGGTTAAGACGGGTGAGGTACTTTGACTGGGTGATCCACTTCACCCCCTCGTCGCCTAGACCGTCGCCAACCCACAGGGAAACTAGGTTGGACAGCGTCTTTGATTCGGCCAACGCCTGGGCACCTTCGGTCTCAACCTTGTTGTCGCTCAAAACAAGTTCCGACAGGTTGAGAAGTGTCTTGGATTTTGCCATCTCCTTCACGCCCGCATCGGTCACCTCGTTCTTAAAGAGGTTTAGAGCTGTGAGGTGCTTTAAGTTTTCGCAGTCAAGTAGAGCTCTTACTCCCTCATCACTAATCTTGTTAAACTCAAGGAACAGAGCGGTAACGCCCTTGATTTTATCGGACTGAAAAATTGCTTTGACGTCGTCGTCCTCGAGCTCGTGTCGCGCCAAGTCTAGCTCGCCTTTTTCGGCGTTGAGCCCTTCGTCAATCAAAAGATCTAAATCGGCTTGAGTTTTTTCGGTCATTTCAGTTCGTAGCTCTTGGAGAAACTGCCATCTTTACTTCAGTTTCTTTTTGAGTGTTTGGACTAGAACCTTGCGCTTCATCACACTCGCCAGTGGCGGGGCGTTACCTCATATATCTATCACTGACGTTCCAATGCATCAATATCAGATTTTGGTGGAACCGTCTTTTTTGTGAAGCCCAGACTATAGAATAAAATTCTGGGGTAACACAACAAGTTTTGTAGGACTTAGCCCTTAAATTAAAAATTTTTAATATTCAGTTTCCGTTTTTTTCTATTATATTGCCTAGCCATAGCTCGACAAATCGGGCGGGACCAACAAAAAAAGGAACAGGTCGTTTCTAACTTCGGATGGTGGACACCCGCAAAATTGGAGCCAACCGTTCCCTGGTTGGGTCGATTATTCGTTACTTCAGACTGTACAAGAGGCAATACTAAATGGAATCGAACGCTTCAAATGGCGGTCTAAGCAGCAAGATCAAGGTGTCTATTGTCATCCTGACTCTCATTACTGTGTGCGCCTTCGGAGTATTTTTTGTTCAACTGACTGATACGATCATCACCCCGCCCAAAAAGGATGATAGGACGCAGCATCTGCGCGCGGTCGGGGACCGGCTCAAGGAAACTGGACTCAAGGAACAAGCAATCAATCAATATATAAAATTTCTCGACAAGACCAAAACCGACGAAAAAACGCATGCCGAAGTCGCACATACGGTAGGAAAATTGTATATGCAGTTAAGCAACTGCCGCGAAGCGTTGGTCTGGTTCTTCGAGGCCGAAATGATCGGATCCGCCTATTCCCAGTCCAACAAGCTCAAACAGGATATCGATACCTGCACAACCCAACTGAATTTCCCAAAACCACAGGGCCATACCATTCGTTAAAAAATGGGGCATAATCATTCCAAAAGCAAAAGAACACTGAGAAAACCGTAAAAGGGTTAACGGGATTAATCAAGGTGTGTTTCCCTAGACTCTGTTAGACTCTGAATCGCTAGGCCCACCGAACCTTGACTTTTACTTTCGCTAATCCTATTCTTTTATAGAAGGGTAGCCTTTAAGATAGCGAGGCCAGCCCTACTCGATCTAGCGGAAGAGGAGCAGGATAAACTAGGTTGAATAGCCTCTTACCCCAGTCAATTTAATCTACCGCAAGTGAACAATCTATTTCAGTAACCCCTAGAGAGGATTTAACAAATGGAAAGAGAATATATACGACATTCGAGCGTGGACGCCGTCGCTGCCGAGCAACAGCGGTTCATGGTTCGTGTTTATAACTGGATGGGGGCTGGACTCGGGATCACCGGCGTGATGGCCTTCTACATTGCCAACACCCCAACTATATTCAACATCCTCATGGGTAATCCTATCCTGCCCATCGTTTTGATTGTCGCGCAGATCGGGCTGGTATTCTGGCTGGCTTCGAGAGTCATGCAGATGAGCGTAAGTCAAGCGACTGGGGTCTTTCTCCTCTACGCTGGGCTCACCGGAATCACCTTTTCGACATTATTCGTCGTCTATACCGCTGCATCAATCACCTCCACATTTCTGGTGACAGCGGGAACCTTTAGTGCAATGAGTTTCTACGGCTACACAACGAAAAAGGATCTCACGTCTTGGGGAAGTTTCCTGTTCATGGGGCTAATAGGGCTCATCATCGCTTCGCTTGTAAACATGTTCATGCAAAGCCCGATGTTACACTGGATCATCACCTACGCCGGGGTACTGATCTTTGTCGGGCTGACCGCGTACGACACACAAAAGATCAAGGAGATGAATATCCTCGGGAACGAAGGCACCGACGAAGACACCAAGGAGGCAATCCGGGGTGCACTGACGCTTTACCTCGACTTCATTAACCTCTTTCTCATGCTCCTGAGGATTATGGGCGACAGGAGATGATCTGCCGCTAGGAACACCGCCAGACTGTTATGCCCCTGGCGTGGCGCTGAAAAACAATAAACTCCCTCTCATCCAGATCATGGGTGAGAGGGAGTTTTATTTCGCTTACACCTCCAAACTTCTACACAAGACAGTACAATTATTTGCTCCAGATCTTGCCCGGACGGTATCATGGTTCATGAAACTTGTTAGCATCCTCCTCCACAAGAAACCGTCGGACTGCAAGAGGATATAACCATGCAAGACAAAAGGCCACGCTCTGCAGGTGGCTGGGGCACGCTCTGGTACTC